>NZ_JBEPDB010000049.1:0-65903 GCF_040300025.1 Dactylosporangium sp. NPDC000555
GGGGGGGGGGGGGCCCCCCCGCCCCGCGGCCGATGACCGACTCCGGAGGTACGACCTTGCAGACCGACCGATACGGGCAGAGCGTGTCCACCGCCGACCCGGACGCCGCCGCGGCCTACTTCGATGCCATCGACGCGTTCCTGGCCCTCGACGACGACGCGCTCGACGGCTTCGGCCGCGCCGTCGAGAAAGACCCGGGCCTCGCGGTGGCCCACCTCGGGCTCGGGCTGAGCCTCGCCGCGGACGGCCGCGACGGCGAGGCCCGCGAGGCGTTCGCCGCCGCGGTACGACTGCGCCGCGACCACCCGGACCGCCTCACCGCCCGCGAGGCCCGGCAGATCGACCTGATCACCGCCCCGCCGGGGTACCTCGCCGCGTACACCGAGCACCTCGAGCGCCACCCCGGCGACATGCTCGTGCTGGGCTTCGCCGCCGGGCTGCTCAGCGGCCGGCGCATCGCCGCGGGCACCGGCCGCGACGCGGTGCTGATCCTGGCCGCCCGCCCCGGCGAGGCGTTCCCCGACGATTGGGCGCTGGCCGGGATCTGCTCGCTGGAGCTCGAGGAGGCGTGGCAGTTCGCCGCGGCCGAGGCCGCCGCGCAGCGCTCGCTACGCGACCGGCCGGACAACCGGGCCGCCTGCCACGGCTACGTCCACGTCCTGCACGAGACCGGCCGGATCACGCAGGCGGAGTCGTTCCTGGACGACTGGTTCCACACCCGCCCCGCCCGTTCGCCGCTGCAGACCCACCTGCGCTGGCACCACGCGCTCGTCGCGCTGGAGGCCGACGACACCGAGGCCGGCCTGCGCCGCTACCACGCCGCCCTCGACCCGCGGGTATCCGGCCGGCGCACCACCCTGGTCGACAGCGCCGCGGTGCTGTGGCGGCTGCACATCGACGGCCACGGCGACCTGCCCTGGGCGCCGGTGGCCGAGCTCGCCCGGGCCCAGCTGCGCGGGCCGCGGGCCGCGCTGTTCGACGTGCACGCCGCCCTCGCCCTCGCCGCCGTCGACCGCGCCGCGCTGGGCACCCTGCGCGACGCGTGGCGGGCCGAGACCGCCCGCCCCAACCGCGACGTCGTCCTCGCCGTCCTCGACGGTGTCGCCGCCCACGGCGAGGGCCGTTACGACGAGGCCGCGCGGCACATCGGGGGCGTGCTGTCGGCGGTGAGCCTGGTCGGCGGCAGCCGCCTGCAGCAGGACATCGTCGTCGATACGCTGTGCGACGCGCTGGCCCGAAGCGGCGAGCCGGGCCGGGCCGCGGACATCCTGGAGGACCGCAAGCTGCGCCGTCGCTCGCGCCGCGACGAGCGCTGGATCGACGCGCTGCGCCGGCGGGCCGCGGCGGAGGGCCGGTGAACCCGCCCACGGTCCTGCAGGCCGAGGACCTGCGCGTGACGTTCCGCACCGGGGCGGGCACCGTCGAGGCGGTCCGGGGCATCGGCTTCACGCTGCACGCCGGGCAGTGCCTGGCGATCGTCGGCGAGTCCGGCTCCGGCAAGAGCGCGACCGCGCGGGCGCTGCTCGGCCTGGCCGGCCCGAACGCCACCGTCACCGCCGGCGCGCTGCGCCTGGCCGGGCGCGACCTCACCACCCTGTCGGAGCGGCAGTGGCGCCAGGTTCGCGGCCGGGACCTCGGCCTGGTGCTGCAGGACGCCCTCGGCTCGCTCAACCCGCTGCACCGGGTACGCCGCGACGTCGGCGAGCCGCTGCGCCGCCACCGCCTGGTCCCGCGGGACGCCCGCCCGGCGCGGGTCATCGAGGCGCTCGCCGCTGCCGGGGTGCCCGAGCCGCGGCTGCGCGCCGAGCAGTACCCGCACCAGCTGTCCGGCGGCCTGCGGCAACGGGCGCTGATCGCCTCCGCGGTGATCGCCGCGCCGCCGGTCCTCGTCGTCGACGAACCCACCACCGCCCTGGACGTGACCGTACAGGCGCAGGTGCTGCAACTGCTGGAGGAGCTCAAGTCGGATGGCACCGCGCTGCTGATGATCAGCCACGACCTGGCCGTGGTGGCCCGGATGGCCGATCACATCGCCGTGATGCGCGACGGGGCGATCGTCGAGTCCGGCCCCCCGCGGCAGGTGCTGGGCGCCGCGTCCCACGCATACACCCGCAAGCTGATCGCCGCGGTCCCCTCCGCCCGGCCCCGCCGGGCCCCGCCCGCAACGGCCGGCGAGACGCTGTTGGAGGTCCGCGAGGTCACCAAGCGGTACCGGCAGCCCGACGGGACCCCACGCGCCGCCGTCCACGACGTGTCCTTCACCGTGGCTGGAGGCCGGACGCTGGGCATCGTCGGCGAGTCCGGCTCCGGCAAGAGCACCGTCGCCCGCATCGCGATGGGCCTGCTGCGCCCGGACGCCGGCGAGGTCCGCTTCGCCGGTGCGGCCTGGAGCGCCCTGCCGGAGCGCGACCGCCGCCCGCACCGCGGCCGGATCCAGCTCATCCACCAGGACCCGCTCAGTGCGTTCGACCCGCGGTTCACCACCGCCCAGGTGATCGGCGAGGCGCTGTCCGGCCTGCCCGACCGCTCGGCCCGGCGCCGCCGCGTCGCCGAACTGCTCGACACCGTCGGCCTGCCGGCGGCGCTGGCCGAGCGCCGGCCCGCCGAGATGTCCGGCGGTCAGCGGCAGCGGGTGGCCATCGCCCGGGCCCTCGCGCCCGGCCCGCAGCTACTGGTCTGCGACGAACCGGTGTCGGCGCTGGACGTCTCGATCCAGGCGCAGATCCTTGACCTGCTCGCGCAACTGCAGGCCGGGCAGGGGCTGGCGATGCTGTTAATCTCCCACGATCTCGGCGTCATCCGGTACCTCAGCGACGACGTGCTGGTGATGAAGGACGGCGCCGTCGTCGAGCGCGGCCCGGTCGACGAGGTCTTCGAGCGCCCGAAGCACCCGTACACCCGGCAACTGCTCGCCGCGGTGCCGCGCCTGCCCGTGTGAATTTGGGACTCTGTCAAGCCGCTGATGTCGATGCTGTGCGAGATTTCATGTGTGATTGATGAGCTGCCGCCAAGATGCCTCGACATCTCCGCCGACATGGCGGTGGCGCTCCTCAACGGCGCGTTTACGGACGCGATACGGCGACACGGCAACGTCGAGCCGGTGCAGCCGACCGGCGCAGTAAGCATGGAGCCGACGTCGAGAACGTTCGCCGAAGCGACCTACTCGGCCGTCGGGATGCTTCGGCTGTACCGGGTGGAGGTATGACGGCGGCGGAGGTTGTGGGGCAGACGCTCCAGCGGGCCGGGTTCGACGTCAGCGAGATCGTCGCTCTCCCGGGCGGATGGGGTGGGGCGAGCTTCCGGGCCGAGACGACGACCGGCCCGCTTGTGGTCAAGCTCCGCAAGGACCGGCGGCCGCTGCTCGCCGCCAAGTCGGTGACAGCGGTGCTGGCCCTGCACGGGATACCGCACCCCGAGGTCGTGGTGACTCCGACCGCGACGACCGAGGGCTGGATCATGGCCCAGCGTTGGATCGAGGGGATATCGGTCGAGGCGACGGAGGTGAAGCGCTGGGCCGATCGGGACGCGGCGCAGCTGGGCGCCGACCTCGGCCGGTGGTTGAGCCGGCTGCACGCCGTCGAGTTGCACCGCCGGGTCTGGCTGCCGCCGGCGCGGCGCCGTTACGTGGGCAAGCTTCGGCGCTGCCAGGAATTGAGTCTGCTCGACGGGCAGCTGGCCGCCGCGGTCGAGCGGCGGTGGTCGGATACGGCGGGGTGGCTGGCGACGGTGCCCCTGGCTCTGATCCACCGGGATCTCCAGCCGGGCAACATCGTGGTTCACGACGGTCGGTTCGCCGCTGTCATCGACTTCGAGCAGGCACGGACCGCCGACCCTCTCTACGACTTCGTCAAACTCCGTGAGTGGGTGTTCCCGCTGCATCCCGCGATCGAACCGGCGCTCAACGACGCCTACGGGATGAACACCTCCATGCTTGAGTACCTGTCCGCCCTCGTCTATTTCGCCAAGCACAACAACGCGGCCATGGTGGATGATCAGCGGGCGCGACTGCAGGACCTGGTGCTCTCCGGCCGGGTGGACGCATGAGCGTGATCGCCACGGTGATACTCGTTCTGCTCGTCGCGGCGTCCGCATCCCGAAGCCTCCTAGCGTCGCGGTGACCCGGCTGCTGGCCGAGATCCGCGACCAGGGCTACCCCGGCAGCGCGAACCTGCTGGTGCGCTACCTCAACCAAGGCCGCGCCGATGCGGCGTCGTGAGCGATATCGCGCTGGACGTGCCCGAGACCGGCCGGCTCCGGCGTCACTGAACCACGCTGCGACGGATTTCAGCGGCCGGCAACGTCCGCTTCCGGCGCGGACCGCTTGATCACGTTTCGCGAATGCCTCAGACAACGCGCAGCCGGCGGCCAGTGGCGCTCGACAAGCTCCGGCGGTGGGAACGGTGTGAACCTGACCTGTTCCGCCCCAGCCACCTGGGCGGCGAGGCGGGCGACGACCGAGGTGGTGCTCGCCGCAGCGGGCGCTGGGCAGAGACGCTGGGCCTATCGGGTCGCTGGCGGTGGCCGTCGGCGGTGGTGGTGGCCGGTTCGAAGAACCCGCCCGGTTCAGGCGGGGAGGCGGATGCGCAGCGCCGCCCGCACGTAGGCGAGGTGCGGCCGTAATGGTGGCCGGGGCCGGCAGGTCAGGCCGATGCGATGCAGGACATCACGCTTCTACGGCCGGACTGTATCGTATGACGTAGTAGAGGAGGTGTCGCGGTGGTGCGTCGTGCGGACCAATTGGCGTGGGGAAACCCGCCGCTGCTGATTCTCGGCAGCCTCGCGGGCGGGCCGAAGCACGGGTACGCGATCGTGCAGGACGTCCTCGAGCAGGCGGGGATCGAGCTGGGGCCGGGGACGCTGTATGGGGCCCTCGCAAGGCTGGAGGAGCGCGGTCTGGTGGAGGCGTTGCCGGGCGACGAGCGCCGCCGGCCGTACCGGTTGACCGCGGCCGGAGCACAGGCGTTGTCAGAGCGGTTGACCGACATGTCGCGGTTCGCGCGCACCGGTCTCGCGCGGCTGTCGGCTGTGCACCCGTGATCCGCGTACTACTGGCCTGCTACCCGCCGTCGTTCCGCGAGCGGTACGGTGCCGAGTTGGCCGGGTTGGTCGAGGACACCGGCACCGGGCCGCGAGTGTGCTGGGATCTCGCGGTGGGTGCCGCGGCGGCGTGGGTCCGTCCGACGTTCACCGGGTCGCCGGACGAGCGGGTGCGCCTCCGCGTCCAGGCCGGGCTCTCGACCACCTGGGTGGCCTGGTGCCTCGGCATGCTGGCGGTGCCGATGGTGGCCCGGGCCCTGCTCGACCCGCCGGCACCGGGTACGACCGGCACGGTGCGAACGCTGGTGTGGGTCGCATGGCTGGTGCTGCTGGCGGGCGGCGCCGTCGCGGCCGGGTGCGCGCTGCTGTTGGCCCGCCGGGTGCTGGCGCCGGCACTGCGATCCGGCCAGCGCCGGGTGTGGCGACCGTTGCTCCCCGCGGTCGTTCTGCTGCTGCTCGACACGGCGGGTACGGGTGGCGTGTGGCTGCTGCGGCGCGGACACCCGGCGGTATGGCCGCACCCGTCCCCCGCGTTCGTGGCGGCGGTGCTCGGTTGGCTGGCCGGCCTGGCCGCCCTCGCCGGCGTCGGCGCGGCCGGCCCGCCGGTCACGCTGCGCCGGGCCGCACCACCGGTTGGCGTCATGCGGCTGCCCGCCGTACTGGCGGTCGGTGTGACGGCCGCGCTGACGGTGCTCGCCGTCGTGGAGGTGGCGGCGGTACTGCTGGCCGGCGACGGGCCGATGGCGTTTGCTGGCGCGGCGACCGCGGTGCTGGCTGCCGGCGGCGCGCTGGTGAGCGCGGGTCGGACGGCACCGGCCTTGCGGAGTTGACCCGAGTATCGTCTCACGTAGTATCGTCTCACGTAGTAGCGAGACGGGGAGACGGTGCATGGAACGCCGGGTGTCGTGGTGGAGTATGAGCTGTGCGGTGCTGTTCACCGCGTTCGCGGTGGCCAGCACGCAGGTACAGGCATTGCGGATGCACAGCCCCTGGCAGGACGACCCGTACGACGTGGTGGTGTCCTTCACGCAGATCCTGGTGCCGGCGTTGGCGGTCGGGATCGTCTTCCGGCGCTCCGGGGAGGAGCTGCTGCGCGGCGGCTGGGCGCTGGTCGGCATCGTCGCGGCGACCGCAGCGACCGGCTGGGTCGCGGTCGGCCTCCGGGTACACGAGGACCGGTGGGGCGGCCCGGGTCGGTTCCTGATCGCCGGGCTTGCCCTGGTCACGCTGGCCGCCGTGGCCGTCGCCACGGCGATGTGGCGGGTCGGTGAGGGCACCCGCGCTCCGGCCGGTCCCGACTGGGTCGAAGACGTGCTGGTCGGCATTGGCCGCCTGGTTGCTCAGCACAAAGCCGCGGCGCGGGCACTCGACTGGATCCGGCGGGTGGTCGTCGGTGGCCGGCACGGGCTGCGCCGGCACCGGCTGTCCACCGCGGTGCTGGCGAGCCTCGCCGTGTCGACCTGGTTCACCGTGGCCGAGGCGCTCGGCGACGGCCTCGGCCCGCATCCCGCGGAGGCGGCGGCGATGCGACTGCTGATCGGTACCGCCGGCCTCGTGACGGCCCTGATCCCGCTCAACGCGTACCTCGGTGTGCTACGGCCAACCAACCCGACCCGGTCGGCCGCGCCGGCGCGGCGGCCCGCGCTGGTGTGCGCCGGGTACGCGGCGGTCGCGAGCGTGCCGGTCGCGGTGGGGTTCCGGGACGGCATCGGCGCCCTGGTCGACTTCCCGGTCACCGGCTGGGGCCGCCTCGCCGGCCTGGTCGCGGCGATCGCGGTCCTGGCCGGGCTGGTCACCCTGCTGGCGCAGGCCATCCGCCGGCGCCGGAGCGGGCTGGTCAAGGCGCTGCTCACGGTGCCGCTGGCGCTCGTCCTGGCGATCGTCGGCACGGTCGGCTACCTGGGTGTACGGCACGTGCTGCCGCGGACTCTGCCGGCGCCGACCGGGCCGTACCGGGTGGGCCGAACCACCTTCGACTGGACCGACACCGCCCGCACCGATCCCCTCGCCCCCGAACCGGGGCAGCACCGCGAACTGTCGGTCTGGGCCTGGTACCCCGCACCGGCCGGCACCACCGGGCGGCCCGCGCCGTACGCGCCCGGGCACTGGGCAAGGATGCTGCAGTTCGGGATCCTGGCCAACCGCCTCGACGCGGTACGTACCCACTCGGTGGCCGACGCTCCGGTGGCCGGCGGGCGTTTCCCCCTCGTGGTGCTCGAACCCGGAATGGGCCTGGCCGCGCCGCAGTACAGCGGGCTCGCCGAAGACCTGGCCAGCCACGGCTACGTGGTCGCCGGCATCACGCCCACCTACAGCGCCAACGTCACCGTCCTCCATGGACAGCCGGTCGGTCGCACCGCGGCCGGGAACCCGCCGGACCTCGACCGGGACGCCCTCGACCAGTTGGTCGCGGTGTGGGCCGCCGATTTCCGCTTCGTCACCGGGCAGCTGACCGACGCCGGCGGGCCCCTTGCCGGCCACGTCGACGCGTCGCGGGTCGCCTACATCGGACACTCCTTCGGCGGTGCGGCCGCGTTGCAGTCATGCCACGACGATCCCCGCTGCGCCGGCGCGGTCGACATGGACGGCACCCCCTACGGCACGGTCGTGCAGCAGGGCCTGACCGCGCCGACGATGCTGCTCGGCACCCCGGGTGACTGCCTGGCCGGCGCCTGCCAACCCACCGACGCCGTCGAGCGCGACACCAACACCGCCAGCCAGACCCTGCGCGCCGCCATCATCGGGCCATTGTTCCGGTACGAGATCGCCGGCGCGAAACACTTCAACTTCACCGACTACGGTGCCTACTACGTCCCCACGGCCCTAAACGGGTTGGCCCAGCTCGGTCCGATCGACGGCGACCGCTGCCTGGTCACGACATCGGCCTACGTCACCGCGTTCGCCGACCACGTGCTCCGCGGCGGGCCCGCGCCCCACCCCGACCCCCGCTACCCCGAGGTGTACCCGACATGACGGCGCCGCGACGTTGGCAGCGGATTTCGGCGTACGGGCTCGCGCGACGCGATGACGCTGTGCTGATGGTCCGCATCGCCGACGACGCGCACGGTGACGCCCGTGACCTGATCGACCTGGTCACCGCCTGGGACCGGCTGCACCGCGCCGGGGTCCGCCCGGCCGTCACCGTGCACCCCGTTGGCGCCGCGCTGACCACCACCGAGCAGCTCCGGCTGCTCGTGGCCCGCCACCACACCCAGATCGTGATCACCTGGCCCCGGCGTACCACCTGCTGGCCGCCCGGCAGGACAAAGACATCTGCGCCACAGCGCGGACCTTTCCTGTCGCTCGGCGTCCCAGTGTGGGCGGCCTGGTTGCTGGCCGTCGTCGTGCACGTTGTCGCGCCCGGCCGGTGGTTCCGGTGGGCGGTCGGCTTCGCCGTGCTGGTGACTGCAGGCGTTGCGATGCTGACCGAAACCTACCGGCCGCCGCTGTTCGTGCTGCTGCCCCAGGTGATGCTCGGTATCGTCGCGCTCGGCGCGGCGGGACGGCAACCCTGGTGGGTTCGGCTGATACCGCTCGCCGCCGCGGCAGCGAGCGTGCCGATCGCTGCCAGCACCGCGCCGCGCTTCGTCTTCTCCGGCGACGACTACTACAAAGCCGCCGTGACGGCATTGCCTGCCGCTGCGGTGACACTGCTGATCGGCACCCGCTCCAGCTCAGGGTCACGCAGACCGACCGTGTCAGTGGTCCAGAACGCCTCGGGATAGATCAGCCGGCCGACCATCCACGGCTGGTACGACGAAAGAAGCGCCACCTGGAACCCCGGGTCCGGGATGCGCGTCGAGGGCCGCTCGAACCCGAGGGCGGAGGCGGAGCTGAACCCGCGGCGTCCGTAGTATTGCGGGCTGCCCTCGAGGAAAACGGCCGGCGCGCCATGACCTCCGGCGGTCTCCAGCGCCGCCGCGACCAACGCGGTGCCGACGCCGCGGCGCTGGAGGTCGGGACGTACCGACAGCGGGGAGAGCACCACCACCTCGACCAGCTCGCGTCGAGCGTCCACCCAGCCGCGTGAGAGACCAACGTGCCCGACCAGCTCCTCGTCGACAACAGCGACCAAACTCGCCCGAGCGGCTCCGCTGGTCTGCAGTGCTCGCATCATCTGCACAACGCGCCCGTCTGGTGGCTCGCCGAATGCCGCCGAGACGACCTCCTCGGCAGCCAGCTCTTCGGCCGGCATCAAAGTACGGATCTCCATGGCGCGACCCTAGTGTCAGTGGTCGGCCAGCGCACCGCAGTTCTCGGGCTCCATCTCGCGCCCATCAGCGGGCGTGGCGGTCTGGGTGTACTGCAGAGATATGTCGCTCTATCGCAACCGGTCCTAGCTATGCCGCCTCGTGCTGAGCGCGAGTGGCGCGGATGTCATACCCGACCTTCATCCTGATGAGATGACTACGACAGCGACACCGCCCGCCGACGGAGCCGGCGAGCGCAAGAGCCTCACACCGGCCATGCTGGCCGCCCTCTGGACGGTCAGCAACGGCCGCTGCTACGCCCCAGGGTGTCCGCATCCGGTGGTGTTCGAGGTCAGACCGGGAGAGTTCAAGAAGAACGCACAGGTCGCTCACATCTACGGTGTCCGTCCAGGTGCCAGGCGCTACCGGCGGGACCTACCGGCAGAGGTGCGCGACTCCTTCGAAAATCTCCTCCTGCTCTGCCTGGCGCACCACGAGGAGGTCGACAGCAAGGAGGCTGGAGGCCATCGTGGAGCGGCTTGAGGAGACGCATACCGTCACGAGCGAAACCGTGGCTGAGCTGAAATCGATCATCGCGCTCATGTCCGATACCGGCACTGGCGTCAGCGCCGCCACCGCGGCAAGCCTTGCCTACGCCGCCGAGGTACTGAACCCGTCCGACCTCAAGGCCGCTGCGGAAGACCTCACTTACGCCGCCGACGTGCTGCCCGGCATCCTCCGCCGAGTCGAGGCTGCGATGGGCAACATGAGCCAGTTCATGTGAGCCGTGGGCATGTCGAGCGGCACGCTGAAGTACCGCACGAAGCCCGAAACCACCACGCCGTGAACCCGAGCGGAGGAACCTGATGCTGATCACGCCGCTGCGCATTGACCTCATCGACGGCGTCACAGCGCTGATGCGACGTGGCGCGCCCTTCGTCACGGTCCGCGGCGCCTCCGACTACTGGCTCTACTCCTACGCCTTCGCCTCGACCTGCCCCGTCGCCGTCAACGACGATGGGACAGTGATCGGGGCCGTGATCGCGATGCGCAGCCAGGACCAGCCCACCGACGTCTACGTCCAGGACGTCGCCGTCCTACCCGACCAGCGTCGGCACGGCGTGGCGAGGGCCCTGCTGGCGTCGGTCGCCGGGCAGACCCGGGCCTGGGGCTGCCACCGGCTTGTCCTGACCTGCGCCCCGGACAACACCACGGCGCTTGCAGTGTGGGCACGGCTGGGGTTCCGGAACCTGCCCGGCGACTACGAGGTGAACGGGATCCAGGTGACCAAGGACTTCAAGGGGCCGGGCCGGGACCGGCCGGTCTTCCAGTTCGACCTCACACCGCTGGCCCCTACCCCCCGAGCCAACCAGACCGCCCGTGGCGAGGTGACCGGCGGATGACGATCGCAGATGAGCGGACCGCGCTGCGCAATCTGGTGGCCGGCATGGCACCGTTCGACGAGCGGGAGGCCAACGACCGTGCCCTCGTGCTCGCCTGGATCGACCGCGGCGGCGAACTGTACCGGCGGGTGCCACCGGACGAACCCCCGCAGCACCTGGTCACCTACTTCCTGCCGCACGATGTCGGCCAGGACCTGCTGTTCCTGGTCGCGCACCGCAAGGCCGGCCGGTGGCTGCCGCCTGGCGGGCACGTCGAACCCGGCGAGACGCCGTGGGCGACCGTCCTGCGCGAGGCCGACGAAGAGCTAGCCGTCATCGCCAATCCGCACCCGCTCATCCCCGCCCGTGAACCGCTGTTCCTGACCGTCACCGAAACCGTCGGCCCAGGCCAGCACACGGACTGCACCCTGTGGTTCCTGATCGATTTGCACCCGAACGATCCGATGGCGCCGGACCCAGGCGAGTTCAGCGATGCCGGCTGGTTCCCGCGCACCGAGGTAGCCGGCTGGCCGGCCGAGCGAACCGATCCGCAGATGGCCCGGGCCCTGGCGAAGCTCGACGCTCACATCCACGCGGCGCGTGCCGCAGGGTCTGGCCATGCCGGCCGGTGACGAGCCCCAACGGCCAGCGCCGCGTTGCGGGCCCGAGCCGTCCACCAGCGCGGTCGACCCGTACCTGGTGCCGGTCGATCTAATCGCTGACGTCGAACGCGAAGGTACCCGCCTCGATGCGGTCGATGAGTTCGCCGACACTGCCGGCCCGCCGGATGGCGCTGTCCCATCCGCTACTGGTGATGTCGACCAGCAGCACCGGTGCGGGGTCAAAGCGCAGGTCGAGCACGAGCTGTCCACGAGATCCGTCACCGCCGATGATCGCGATGCCGGGGTGCGCGTCGGCGCTCTGGCCCCACGCGTGGTGCAGCTCAAGCATCTCGCGTGGCGTGTGGAGGCAAACGTAGACTCCGTTTTCCATCCACCCTCGTCGAAGCCACGACGCCGCTTGCAGGTAGGCCCGCCATGTGGCTGGTAGCGCTGTGCCCAGCGCGTGGTAGGCGTCGGTGAACTCCTGATCGCGCACGGGACCGCGGTAGTCGGCTTCCTCGATGATCGTGCCGACAATGTGGGCGTTGAGGTCGGCGAGTTCCTCTGCGGGGATCCAGTATTCCAGCACGTCGCGGCCGCCGACCTGATGAACCTCGTAGCGGTCCAGGAACGCGCGCTGGACCTGGAACCGGGTCACGTAGCCGACGCCACCGGCGGGGACGTTCCACTCACGGGCGATCTTTGTGGCGTACCAGCGGTTGAGTACCGGGTAGAAGATCGGCTGGTCCGGCAAGCGTGGTGGCCAAGCCCGCCATCCGGATGCCGCGACAAGGTCGAGTTCGGCCTGCCCAGTGGGCCGCCACAGGGTGATCATATCGGAGGCGTCGATGGCCTGGCTCCCCTACAACATGGTTATCGCGTGCTCGTAGCGAGCGACGCATGCAACATTCTGATGCTCTCGGCCTCGGGCGTTACTGCGGCCCTGTCGGTCAGTCGGCGGGCGCATGGGACCAGGGGCCACGCATCTGCCGACGGTCGGGCGCAGCGAGCCGTACGGCTCAGGCTCCGAAGCCGGCGTAACGGTAGTAGAAGGTTCGCCGCGCCGCCGGCTGTGGGTAGTCGCCGTAGTCTTCGGAGATCGCCCAGTGCACTCGCTGGCACAGGTCGGCCAGAACGGCGTTCATCTCGCCGGCCGACGCGCCTTCGGGCAGTGGTCCGTGTTTGGTGAGCCGATCGAGCAGCCTGCGCACAAGGTCAGGTGGGAGTGCGTCAGCCAGAAGATGGGCATGCACGGTGACCAGGACGCCGAACAACGCCTCAAGGTCCGGCAGAGGCAGTGCTCGAGGGGCCGACTCCATGCGGGCCACGTTACCGACCTGGACGCCAGGACATGCCCCATGCAGGCGTTACTGGTCGGATGTGCTGTCTATGCCGTTCTCTGGAAAGCAGCAGAGCGTCGCGGGATTCGTGAGGGGCGACACCGTGTGGTGCCGCCCCTGAAACGTACGTCAGCCGCAGTTGTCCGTGAACTCGTACCACGTGTAGCCGCTGATACCGGGCTTGAAAATCGGGCCGATATGGTAGGTGTTGGGCGTGGTGCCGTTGCAGATGTAGATCAGGGACCCGCTGGTCGAGGACGTGACGAAGGCCCAGTAGCCGGATGCGACGTTGTAGCGCTCGAGGACCAGATAGGCGGTGCTGGTTCCCGGGCACGCGTTGCTCGCGGTCACCTGGATCGCCGAGCTGTTGATCGAGTACGAGTAGTTGAAGCCGTAGCAGGAGTCGCCGGACGCGGTCGCCGGCCTCGCCATGGCCGCCTGGGCGGGTGCCAGAGCGGCGGCGGCGATGGCGGCAGCGGTCACGGCAATGACTTTGAGCTTCATGAATTCACCATTCGTATGGTCGGTGAAACTCGTTGAGACGATTGGCGATCGAATGACCGGGCCCGTCGGTCGACCCTGTGATCGACAGGAATCGCCGTGGTCGATATATTGCGAGGATCGTAGCTTTCTCGACATCTGCTCGCAACAACCAGACGAATGACTGGAACCACATAGGCGAATCTCGCAAGAAGTCGCAAATTGACCGGCGACGCGCACACCCGTCCAATGCATCCGCCCTCCCTTTCGAGTCGCGTGGCGACGGCCGATCAAGGCATCGCGCGCACGGCGATCCGCGCGTACACGCGTCAGAGCCGGGCCGGCGCGCGGTGCCGCTGTGGCGCGTCGTTGTCCGCCGCCGGGTGGTGCGACGGCTCCCCCGGCCGCGGGGTGGAGCGGGGCCCCAGCGACACAACCTCGTCGACCCGGTCCAGCACGTCGGTGCGGTGGGTGATGAGCAGGACGGTGCGGCCCTGGGCGGCGTCCAGCAGGTCGTCGAGCAGCTCGTCGGCGGTCTGTTCGTCGAGGTGCTCGGTCGGCTCGTCCAGGATCAGCACCGGGAAGCCGGCCAGCAGCACCCGGGCCAGGGCGAGGCGGCGCCGCTGGCCGCCGGAGACGGCCGCGCCGTGCTCGCCGACGAGCGTGCCGAGCCCGTCGGGAAGGGACTGGACCCAGCCGTCGAGCCGCGCCGCCGCCAGGGCCTCGTCCAGCTCCGCATCGGTGGCCTCCGGCCGCGCGACGCGCAGGTTGGCCTCGATGGTGGTATCGAACAGGTAGGCGTCGTCGCCGAGGTAGCCGATCACCCGTCGCACGTCGTCGCCGCGCAGATCGCGCAGGTCGACGCCGCCGAGGGTGATCCGGCCCGCGGTGGGGTCCAGCCAGCGCAGCAGCAGCGCCGCGACGGTGCTCTTCCCGGCGCCGCTCGGCCCGACCAGCGCGACGCGACGGCCGGGCCGCAGCGTGAACGACAGGTCGTGCAGCACCGGCCGATCGGCCGCCCAGGCGGCGGCGACGTGCTCGACGCGCACCACCGGCGGCCGCCCAGCGCTCCCGGCCGGCATAACGGCCGGCGTGCCGGACGAGGCCACAGACGGCGCAACGGACGGCGCGACAAACGAGACCACAGACGGCGCAACAGACGGCGTGCCAGAGGAAGCCACAGACGGTGCGACGAGCGACGCGACGGACGGCGTGACGGACGAGGCGACAGACGGCGTGACGGACGAGACCCCGGGCGACGCGACGGGCAGGTCGACAGGCGAGGCCGGGTCGGGTGCTGGGTCCGGGACGGCCGCGATCTCGGCGAGGCGGCGCAGGGCGGCGCGCGCGGCGGCGAGGCCCTGCGCGGCGACCGGCACGGCGGCGACGGTCTCGAACACCGCCAGCGGCGTGAGGACGACGACGGCGAGCAACTCGCCCGGCAGCGCCCCGGAGCGCACGGCGACCGCGCCCGCGGCGAGGCCGGCCAGGACGCTGAGGCCCGCGCACGCCGCGGTGACCGCGGCCGAGACGCCAGCGAGGGCGCTGGAGCGGCGGGTCGCGGCGAGCAGCTCCCGGTCGGTGCGCTCCAGCGCGGCGAGGGCCGCGCCGGTGGCGCCGGCCGCGACCAGGTCGGGCAGGCCGTGCACCAGGTCGGTCGCGCCGGCGGCGAGGGTGCCGCGCAGCGGGGCGAGCCGGGCGTCCGCGCGGCGGACCAGCGCGGACTGCAGCAGCGGTACCCCGACTCCGGTCACGAGCAGGCCGGCGGCGAGCGCGGCGCCCGCGGCGGGCAGCAGGGCGCCGACGAGTAGCACCGAGGCCAGGCCGATCACCGCGGCCACGACGATCGGCAGCCATACCCGCACGACGAGGTCGAGGACCGCGTCGACGTCGGCGGCGAGGCGTGCCGCGAGATCGCCGCGGCGGAAGCCGGCCAGCCCGGCCGGCGCGAGCGGCACCAGTCGCCGGTAGGCGCGCACCCGCAGGTCCCCGAGCATTCGCAGGGCGGCGTCGTGCCCGGCCAGCCGCTCGGCGTAGCGCAGCACGCCCCGGCCGATGCCGAACGCGCGCACGGCGACGATGGCGACCATGAGGTGCAGCACCGGCGGGTGCTGGGCGGCGCGGGAGATGAGCCAGGCAGAGGTGGCCATGAGCCCGACCGCCGCGCCGGCGGCGCCGAGGCCGGCCAGCACGGCCAGGGTCAGCCGCCCGGCCGCCGCCCGCGCCGGGCCCGCCACGATACGCAACCCGCCCATCACAACACCCCCGCCGGGGCCAACGGAATCTCACGGCCGGCGGCGGCCAGCAGCACGGGCCGGCGCGCCACCAGGATCACAGTCCGGCGGGCGGCGTAGGCGCGGACCGCAGCCAGCACGATGCACAGCCCGCCCATCACGACACCCCCGCCGGGGTCAGCGGGATCTCACGGTCGGCGGCTGCGAGCAGCGCGGGCCGGTGCGCCACCAGGATCACGGTCCGGCCGGCGGCGTGGGCGCGGATCGCGGCCAGGATGTCGGCCTCGGTCGCGGCGTCCAGGCCCGCGGTCGGCTCGTCGAGCAGCACGAGCGGCGCGTCGCGCAGGAAGACCCGGGCGAGGGCGATGCGCTGCCGCTGCCCGGCGGACAGGCCCGCGCCGTCGTCGCCGATGCGGGTGCCGAGGCCGTCGGGCAGCGCCTCGACGAAGTCCAGCGCGCCGGCGCGGGCGGCCGCGTGCCGGACCGCCGCGTCGTCGGCCTCCTGCGCGCCCAGGCGGATGTTGTCCGCGATCGTGCCGGCGAACAGCCAGGGCCGCTGGGGTAGCCACGCCACCCGCCGGCGCCAGCCGTCAGGGTCCACTGTGGATAGGTCGGTGCCGTCGACCGTCACGGTGCCGCTCTCCGGCGTGGCGAAGCCCATCAGCACGGCCAGCACGGTCGACTTGCCGCAGCCGCTCGGGCCGGTCAGCGCCACCAGTTCGCCGGGGCGCACCTCGGCGCTGAACGGCGGCAGCGGGGGGCGGCCGGGGTGGTGTACCACCATGTTGTCGAACCGGATCGCGCCCGCCGGCGGCGGGGCCGCGCCCCGCTCGGGCAGCGGGGTCTCCAGCACCGCGAAGACGTCGGCCGCGGCGGCGAGGCCCTCGGCGCTGGCGTGGTAGTTGGCGCCGACCTGGCGCAGCGGCAGATACACCTCCGGGGCCAGGATCAGCACCAGCAGCGCGGTGGCCAGTCCGAGCCGCCCGTCGACCAGGCGCAGCCCGATGCCGACCGCGACGAGCGCGACGGACAGGGTCGCCAGCAGCTCGAGCACGAGGGAGGACAGGAACGCCAGCCGCAGCGTGCGCATCGTGACCCGGCGCTGCTCGGTGCTGATCCGCGCGATCACCTGGGCCTGCCGCCCGGCCCGGCCGAAGACGCGCAGCGTCGCCAGCCCGGCCACGACGTCGAGGAAGTGGTGCGACAGCCGGCTCAGCAGCCGGAACTGCCGCTGGTTGGCGGCCTCGGTGTGCAGTCCGACCAGCGCCATGAAGAGCGGGATGAGCGGCAGCGTGACGGCCATCGTGCCGGCCGCGACGAGGTCGGCCGGCGCGATGCGCAGGAGCAGGATGACGGGCACGAGCGCGGCGAGGACCAGCTGCGGCAGGTATCGCGCGAAGTAGGCGTCGAGCGCGTCGAGCCCCCTGGTGGCCAGCGTGGCGACCGTCCCGCTCGGCGGCGCGGCGCCCGGGCCGAGCGCCGCCACGTGGGTCAGCAGCCGGGCCCGCAGCTGGTGCTTGACCGCGGCCGCGGACCGGGCCGCGGCGGCCTCCTGCGCCCAGGCGACGGCCGCTCGCGCGGCGACGACCGCGGCGAGCCAGCCCAGCGCCGGTGCGATCCGGCGCAGGTCGGCGCCGTGCAGGTAGACGTCGGCGATAGCATCGGCGAGCAGGGTCGCCTGCGCGACGAGCAGGGCGGCCAGCGCCGCGCCGAGCGCCACGGACAGCGCGAGGTAGGTCCGCGCGGCCCGGGCGTGGCGCAGCAGCCGGGGGTCCAGCGGTCTCACGGGTGGGCCGCCGGGATGTGCTCCACCCGCAGCCGGCGGCGGAACACCCAGTACGTCCAGGACTGGTAGCCCAGCACGAGCGGCGTGAAGCACACCGCGACCCAGGTCATCACCTTCAACGTGTACGGCGAGGAGGCCGCGTTGGTCACCGTGAGGCTCTGCCCGCCGTCGAGGGTGGTGGGCATGACGTTGGGGAAGAGCGTGACGAACAGCGCCGCGACGGCGAGTACCAGCGTCACGGCGGTGGCCAGGAACGCCCAGCCCTCGCGCCGGGCGCGGATGGCCGGGAGCGCCGCGACCAGCGACACCGCGGCGGCCGCGGACAGCGCCCAGCCCCAGGCGTCGTCGTGGGTCAGCTGGGTCCACAGCAGGAACGTGCCGGCCAGCGCCACCGCCGGCAGGCTCAGCCACCACGCGAGCCGGCCGGCCCGCTGCCGCACGTCGCCGTCGGTCTTCAGGGCCAGGAACACCGCGCCGTGCAGCGCGAACAGCGACAGCGTGGTCAGGCCGCCGAGCAGCGCGTACGGGTTGAGCAGGGTGAGCAGCGAGCCGGTGTACTCGTGCTGGGCGTCCAGCGGCACGCCGCGCACGATGTTGCCGAACGCGACGCCCCACAGCACCGCGGGCACCAGGCTGCCGCCGATGATCGCGAGGTCCCAGCGTCGCCTCCACTGTGGACTGTCCACCTTGCCGCGATACTCGAACGCCAGGCCGCGCAGGATCAGCGCCACGAGGATGATCAGCAGCGGCAGGTAGAAGCCGGAGAACAAGGTGGCATACCACTCGGGGAACGCGGCGAACGTGGCGCCGCCCGCGACGAGCAGCCAGACCTCGTTGCCGTCCCAGACCGGGCCGATCGTGTTGATGAGCAGGCGCCGCTCGCGCTCGTCCCGGCCGAGGACCGGCAGCAGCATGCCGACGCCGAAGTCGAAGCCCTCCAGGAGGAAGTAGCCGGCCCAGAGCACGGCGATCAGGATGAACCAGACGGTGGTGAGTGCCATGACGGCGCCTGCCTTCAGTACGCGAACGCGAGCGGACGGTCCGGCTCATCTTCGCCGGGGGGTACGACAGTTTCCGGTGCGCCGGCCCGGGCGTAGCGCAGCATGAGCATGAGCTCGATGACGGCCAGCGCGCCGTACAGCACCGTGAAGACGATGAGCGAGGTCGCCACGTTCGCGGTGGACACCGACGGCGAGACGCTCTGCTCGGTCTTGAACACCCCGAAGACGGTCCACGGCTGGCGGCCCACCTCGGTGAAGATCCAGCCGAACGAGTTGGCCAACAACGGCATCGCGACCGTGGAGATCGCGGCCGGCCACAGCCAGCGCCCGGCCGGCCGGCGGCCCTTGCGGGTGCTCCACAGCGCGAGCGCGGCCACCGCCATGGCGAGCGCGCCGAAGCCGATCATCAGGCGGAACGACCAGTACGTGACCGGGACGTTGGGCACGTAGTCGCCTTCGCCGTACTTCTGGACGTACTGCCGCTGCAGGTCGTTGATCCCTTCGACCTCGCCGGACGGGCTGCCGGTGGCCATGAACGACAGCAGCGACGGGATGCGCACGCTGGCCATCTCCTCGCGCCCGTCGAGCGAGCCGATGGTGAACACCGAGAAGGACGCCGGCTTGCTGGTGTCGTAGAGGGCTTCGGCGGCGGCCATCTTCATCGGCTGCTGCTCGGTCATGATGCGGGCCTGCAGGTCGCCGGTGATGAGCACGCCGACGCCGGCGATCAGCACCACCCAGGCGCCCAGCCGCAGGCCGGGCCGGAACACCTCGACCTGGTTGCCGCGGCGCAGGTGCCAGGCGCTGACCGCGAGCAGCAGCGCGCCGGCGGTCAGGAAGCACGCGGTGATCGTGTGCGGGAAGGTGACCAGCGCGGTGCTGTTGGTGAGCACGGCGCCGATGTCGGTGAGCTCGGCCCGGCCCCGCTCGGCGTTGATGGTGTAGCCGACCGGGTGCTGCATCCAGGAGTTCGCGGCGAGGATGAAGTACGCCGACAGCATCGTGCCGATCGAGGCCAGCCAGATCGTGGCCAGGTGCACCCGCTTCGGCAACCGGTCCCAACCGAAGATCCACAGGCCGAGGAACGTCGATTCCATGAAGAACGCGAGCAGCCCCTCGATCGCCAGCGGCGCGCCGAAGATGTCGCCGACGAACCGCGAGTAGGCGCTCCAGTTCATGCCGAACTGGAACTCCTGCACGATGCCGGTCACGACGCCCATCGCGAAGTTGATCAGAAAGAGCTTGCCCCAGAACTTCGTGGCCCGCAGGTACTCCTCCCGCCCGGTGCGCACCCACGCGGTCTGCAGCCCCGCCACGAGCGCGGAGAGACCGATCGTGATCGGTACGAAGATGTAGTGGTACACGGTGGTGATCGCGAACTGCCACCGGGCAAGGTCGAGGGCGTCCATGACGCAGATTCTGCGCACCGCCCGCCGTGGCGGATCAGGGCCGAAAGTCCCATCACCACCGGGCCGCAGGGGTCCCAAGGTGCGGGCGCCGGCGCGCGACATCCGGGTAGTCGCCGCTGGACCGCGTCCGGTTCCCGGCGGTCGGTCATCTCACTCGCGGGCCTCCGAGCGCCGGATCGCGCCGGACGGTGGTTCAGGATGGGGTACATGCGACTGCCCGCGACCGCTCGCGCGGCCCTGGCCGCGACCGCCGCCGCCCTGCTCGTCACGCTGCTGCCGGCACGGCCGGCCTGGGCGCACGAACGGCTGCTGTCCAGCGACCCGGCCGACGGCGCGAGCGTGACCACGCCGGTCACCGCGGTGACGCTGACGTTCAACGCGCCGGTCAAGTCGCGGTTCAGCACCGTCGTGGTCACCGGCGCCGACGGCGCGGGCCACGCGCAGGGCGCGCCACGGGCGGTGGACGCCACCCTGGTCCAGGCGGTCGGCGCGCTGCCGCCGGGCACGGTGCGGGTGGCGTGGCGGACGGTCTCCGCCGACGGCCACCCGATCGAGGGCCAGTTCACGTTCACCAACGCGGCGCCGCCGCCCGCGAGCGCCGCCGCGTCGCCGAGCCCGGCCGCGGCGGAGTCCGCCACGGCCGCGTCGAGCACGGGCGCGTCGAGCACGGCGGCCGACCCGCCGGCCTCCGGCGGGCAGGACTCGCCGGCCCCGGCGTGGTGGTGGATCGTCGCCGCGGTCGTGCTCGTGCCGGCGGCGGCCGGTGGCTGGCTGTGGTCCCGGCGCAGGCGCGGGGCGGGCGGCTGACCGGGCGGGGCACGCGGACGCCACCACCCGGTGGAGCCGGCGGTCAGCGGCGTTCGGCCTCCGCGGCGGCCGCGCGCAGGAAGGCGTTGTACCGCGCCAGGTCGTCCTCCTCGCCGGTGGCCTCGGCCCGGTCCGCGGCCCGGTCCAGGCGGCGCTGCTCGCGCTCGTCGGCGCGGATCCACCGGACCACGAGCAGCAGCAGGATCGCCGCGGCGGGGATCTCACCGAAGCCCCACGCCAGCCCGGCGCCCACGTGCTGGTCGGCCAGGAGGTTGTCGGCCCAGGCCGGGTGGACGGCGGTGTACCAGTCCGGGGCGATCACGGTGCGGGACTGCATCAGGGCGAGGCCGAGGAAGGCGTGGAAGGCCATGCCGGCGAAGTGCACCAGCACCAGCAGCGGCGGCGGGACCGCGCGCCGGCCGGGGTCGACGCCGATGAGCACCCAGTAGAACAGGAACCCGGCCGCCACGAAGTGCGTCAGCATCGCCAGGTGCCCGAGGTGGTAGCGCATCAGCACGCCGAGCAGGTCACTGAAGTAGAGCGCGTACAGGCTCACCACGTACAGAGCGAGCGCGACGAGCGGATGCGACAGCAGCCGCGCCGGCCGGCTGTGCAGGGCCAGCATCAGCCAGTCCCGGGCACCCCGGACCGCCGGGTCGGATGGCGGGCGCAGGGTGCGCAGCGCCAGGGTGATCGGGGCGCCGCCGACCAGCAGGATCGGCACCACCATGCCGAGCACCATGTGCTGGGCCATGTGCGCGGAGAACAGCACGTAGGCGTAGCGGGCGAACCCGCCCACGGTGAACAGGCCGAGCAGCAGCATCCCGGCCATCCAGCTCGAGGTCCGGGCGACCGGCCATCGGTGGCCGCCCCGCCGCAGCCGCCACACGCCGGCCGCGTACGCGCCGATCCCGGCCGCGACCGCGGCCAGGAAGAAGGCGTCGGCCAGCGGCGGCCAGAACACCCGCACGGCGCTCAGCGGCGCGGGCGCGGCGAAGCCGAGCAGGTCGGTCACCGGATCGGTCTGGACCGGATCGGCGGGTACCGGCGCCGGCGTGCGCGACAGGGCCACGGCCAGGCCGAACGTGGCGGCGAACAGCAGCAGCTCGCCGGCGGCGAGCCGGCGCAACGCGCCCGGCCGCCCGGCCCGCAGCGCGGGCAGGGTGCGGGTGCGGTGCACGGCGCCGAGGACCCCGGCCGCGACGAGCGCGGCGGTCTTGCCGAGCACAAGGAGGCCGTACCGGGAGTGCCACAGCTCCTCCACCGCGCCGAGCCGCACCGCCGCGCTGGCCAGGCCGCTGAGCGCGACCGCCACCCAGCACCCGAGGGCCAACCGGCGGTAACCGGCCGCGGCGACGCCCAGCACCCGGTCGGAGCGCAGCACCAGCAGCGCGGCCAGGCCGCCGGCCCAGAGCGCGGCGGCGACGATGTGCACGGCGAGGCTGGTCACCGCGACCTGATGATTCCCGGCCCCGGCGGCGTGCCCGGTCAGCGCCGGCGGCACCAGCCCGGCGCACGCCAGCACCGCCACCACACCCGCGGCCGTGCGGGTCAGCACCGCCCGGCACGCCACCGCCACCACCACGGCGAGCACCGCCTGGATCAGCGCGGACCGGCCCTGCGCCACCGACCAGGCCAGGCTGCGCACGCCCGCCCACGACACCTGGCCGACCGGCATACCGAGCAGGTCCGACAGCGTCAGCGGCAACATCACCACGCTGGCCAGGGCCCAGCCGCCGGCCCACCACGAGGCGCGGCGCAGCAGCCGGTAGGCGGCCGGCCCGACCAGCTGCCCGCGGCCGCGGTGCTCGGCGCCGCCGGTCGCCGCACCGGGCTCGCCAGGCTCGCCGGGTGGCGCGGCGGTACCGGGCAGCAGGAACGCCGCCGTCACGCACCAGCCCACCGTCAGGGTGCCGAACACGTCGACGGCCGCCCGGGTCACCGGCAGGCCCCACCGCGTCCACCCGCCCGGGTCCGGCAGGCCGGGGATGCGGCCGCCGGCGACCGCGCCGCCGAAGCGCAGGGCCACGATCAGGGTCAGCAGCAGCCCGGCGACCGCGACGGCGGCCAGGAGGAGCCGCCGCGCCGGGGACGCCGGCACATACCGGTGCAGTAGCGTGAACATCGTGCGGGTGGTCGTCGCCCGCGCCTGATCGGTTCCCGCGACGGTGCGATCGTTGGAAACCTCACGGCCCGGCCGCCGGCGGAGTGCTGTCCCGCGCGCGGCGGCGCACGCATGAACGCCGGCGGCCCGGGTATGGCGCGTGCCGGGACACCCGAGCGACGGGACGAGGTGCCGCCATGGGCGCTTGGAACAAACGCGACGACATGCTCATCCACACGGCGGAACCGTTCAACGCCGAACCGCCGCCGGCCGCGCTCGCCGGACACCCGATCACCCCGACCGACACCTTCTACAGCCGCAACCACGGAGACATCCCCCGGATCGACCCCGCCACCTGGCGGCTGAGTGTCGATGGGCTCGTCGAGCGTCCGCTCGAGCTGTCGCTGGCCGACCTGCGGAGCCGGTTCGAGCACCACACCGTGGTCGCGACCCTGGCCTGCGCCGGCAATCGCCGCGGCGAGCTCATGGCCGTCCGTGACATCCCCGGGCAGACGCCCTGGCGCTCGGCGGCCATCTCCACGGCCCGCTGGACCGGTGTACGGCTGCGGGACGTCCTGGCCGCCGCCGGCCCGAGCGGCGAAGCGCATCACATCGCCTTCACCGCCGCCGACCGTGCCACCGGCATCGAGCCCTCCCAGCCGTTCGGCGGCTCCGTCCCGGCGGACAAGGCGACCACCGACGAGGTCCTGCTCGCCTGGCGGATGAACGACGAACCGCTGCCCGCCGCGCACGGCGCGCCGGTCCGGGTGATCGTGCCCGGCTACGTCGGCGCCCGCAGCGTCAAGTGGGTCGAGCGCATCACCGCCCAGCGGCAGCCCTCGTCCAGCTACTTCCAGGCGTTGGACTACCGGATTCTGCCCGCCGAGACCGATCCCGGCACGGCCCCGGCCGGCAGCGGACTGTCCCTCGGCGTCGCGGCCCTCAACTGCGCCATCCTCACCCCGTCCGACGGCTCCCACGTCCTCGTCGGCCCGAACGTCGTCACCGGCTACGCGACCGCCGGCGAGCACCGCGCGGTGGCCCGCGTGGACGTCTCCGCCGACGGCGGCAAGACCTGGCGGGTGGCCGACATGGACTCCCCGCCGGGTCCGTGGGCCTGGGTGTTGTGGCGCGCCGGCGTCAACCTGCCGCCCGGCCGCGTCGAGATCACCGCACGGGCCTGGGACTCCAGCGCCGCCACCCAGCCCGAACACCCCGAACCGCTGTGGAACCCGCTGGGCTACCTCAACACGTCGTGGAGCAACGTCCGCCTGATCGCCGCCCTGTAGGGCGGTCCGCCCGGACAGGTCGGTCCACACAGGACCCAAGGTTGCCATGGGTGCCAATGACGTCACGGCCGGCGAAATTCGGGAAGTAGTATGGTTCATGATCGCTTTCATTCGCGAGCTACTGCTCCGCTGGGTCTCCGTTGTTCCCGTGCTCGCCATCGTGGTGCTGGTGTTCACCTGGGAACGCAGCCTGCCCGGGTTCGTCATCGCGGTGGTCGTCGTGCTCCTGGCCGGCGCGGTGCTGGCGGCCGTTCACCACGCGGAGGTGGTGGCACACCGGGTCGGCGAGGTCTTCGGTTCGCTGATCCTCGCGGTCGCGGTCACGATCATCGAGGTCGGCATGATCGTCGCGCTCTCGATCGACGGCGGGACGAAGGCACAGACCCTGGGCCGTGACACCGTCTTCGCGGCCGTCATGGTGACCTGCAACGGCATCGTCGGCCTCTCGCTGCTCATCGGCGCCCTGCGCCGGCACGTGGCGGAGTTCAACGCGGAAGGCGCGGGCGCCGCCCTCGCCACGGTGATCACACTGGCCACGATGAGCCTGGTCGTGCCCACCTTCACCACGACACACGCGGGGCCGCAGTTCTCCCCGGCCCAGCTGGCGTTCGCCTCCGTCGCCTCGCTCGTCCTGTACGGGCTGTTCGTCCTGGTGCAGACGAAGCGGCACCGCGACTACTTCCTGCCGGTCGCGGCCGAGCAAGACTTCGTCAACGTCGACAAGGAGAGTGCGCGGCCGTCGGTCAACGCGGCGCTGATCAGCCTGGCGCTGCTGGTCGTGGCGCTGATCGCGGTCGTCGGCGACGCCAAGATCGTATCGCCGGCCATCGAGGCCGGCGTGGAGGCCGCGCGCCTGCCGCAGTCGGTCGTGGGCGTGGTCATCGCGCTGCTGGTGCTGCTGCCCGAAACGGTCGCCGCCGCGCGCGCCGCGCAGCGCGACCGGGTGCAGACCAGCCTGAATCTCGCCTTCGGCTCGGCGATCGCGAGCATCGGGCTCACCATCCCGGCGATCGCCGTCGCCTCGATCTGGATCGGCCAGCCGCTGGTGCTGGGCCTGGGTGGCACGCAGATGGTGCTGCTCGCGCTCACCGCCGTCGTCAGCGTGCTCACGGTGCTCCCCGGCCGCGCCACGCTCATGCAGGCGGGTATGCACCTGCTGATCTTCGTCGCCTACCTCTTCCTCGCCGCGAGCCCGTGAACCGTGGTCGCACGGGCCCGGCGGCGAGCGGGAGGGCGCTCGCGCGCCGGTCAGACGTTGCGGCGGTACTGGCCGCCAACCTCGAAGAACGCGTCGCTGATCTGGCCGAGGGTGCAGTACCGCACGGCGTCCATCAGGGCCTCGAAGACGTTGTCGCCGTGGCCGGCCGCGGTCTTCAGGCGCTCCAGCGCCGCTGGGGCCTGCGCCGCGTTGCGGGTCTTGAAGTCGGCGAGCCGGCGGACCTGCGAGTGCTTCTCGTCCTCGGTGGCGCGGGCGAGCTCCAGGCCGGTCGCCGCCTCGTCGCCGCCGGGCGCGCCGAGGAAGGTGTTGACCCCGACGATGGGCAGCGACCCGTCGTGCTTGCGCTGCTCGTACAGCATCGACTCGTCCTGGATGCGGCCGCGCTGGTAGCCGGTCTCCATCGCGCCGAGCACGCCGCCGCGTTCGGAGATGCGGTCGAACTCGGCCAGGACCGCCTCCTCGACAAGGTCGGTGAGCAGGTCCACGATGTACGAGCCCTGCAGCGCGTTCTCCGTCACGGCCAGGCCCCATTCGGCGTCGATGATCATCTGGATCGCCAGAGCGCGGCGCACCGACTGGGCGCTGGGGGTGGTCACAGCCTCGTCGTAGGCGTTGGTGTGCAGGCTGTTGGCGTTGTCGTAGATGGCGCACAGCGCCTGCAGCGTGGTGCGGATGTCGTTGAAGTCCATCTCCTGGGCGTGCAGCGAGCGGCCCGAGGTCTGGATGTGGTACTTCAGTTTCTGGGAGCGCTCGTCGGCGCCGTAGCGCTCGCGCATGGCGACGGCCCAGATCCGGCGGGCGACCCGGCCGATGACGGTGTACTCGGCGTCCATGCCGTTGGAGAAGAAGAACGACAGGTTGGGCGCGAAGTCGTTGACGTCCATCCCCCGGGCGCGGTACGCCTCGACGTAGGTGAAGCCGTTGGCGAGGGTGAACGCGAGCTGGCTGATCGGGTTGGCGCCGGCCTCGGCGATGTGGTAGCCGCTGATGCTGACCGAGTAGAAGTTGCGCACCCGGTTGGTGATGAACCACTGCTGGATGTCGGCCATGCAGCGCAGCGCGAACTCGGTGGAGAAGATGCAGGTGTTCTGGCCCTGGTCCTCCTTGAGGATGTCGGCCTGGACGGTGCCGCGCACGGTGGACACGGTCCGCGCCCGGATCGTCGCCGCCTCGTCCGCGTCCGGCTCCCGCCCGTGCTTGGCCGTGAACTCCGCGGTCTGCTGGTCGATCGCGGCGTTGAGGAACATCGCCAGGATCGTCGGCGCCGGCCCGTTGATCGTCATGGAGACCGACGTCTTCGGGTCGCACAGGTCGAAGCCGGCGTACAGCTCGCGCATGTCGTCGAGGGTGGCGATCGAGACTCCGGAGGTGCCGACCTTGCCGTAGATGTCGGGGCGCCGGTCGGGGTCGCGGCCATACAGGGTCACCGAGTCGAAGGCCGTCGACAGCCGCGTCGCCGGCTGGCCGGCGCTGAGCAGGTGGAACCGCTGGTTGGTGCGGAAGGCGTCGCCCTCCCCCGCGAACATGCGGGCCGGTGCCTCGCCGGTGCGCTTGAGCGGGAAGACCCCGGCGGTGAACGGAAACGCGCCGGGCAGGTTCTCCGCGCGCAGGAACCGGACCAGCTCGCCGTCGTCGCCGTCGCGGGGCAGCGCGACGCGCGGGATGCGGCTGCCGGAGAGGGTCTGGCGGGTCAGGGGGCTGCGGATCTCCGTGTCCCGGACCTTGTAGACGAACTCGTCGCCGCGGTACGCCTCGCGGGTCGCCGGCCACGCGTCGAGCAGTTCGCGGACGTCGCCGGAAAGCTCCCGCTCCGTCGCCTCCAGCAGCCGTGCGACGGCCTCCTCGCCGGGCAGCAGGTCTCGGGCGGTGGTGAGGTGCTGGCGGCGCCGGGCGACGGCGGCCTGCGCTGCGGTGGTCGCGTGGTAGCCGCGCACCGCTTCGGCGACCTCCGACAGGTATCGCTCCCGGCCCTTGGGCAGCGCCGACGTCAGCCCGGTCGACACCCGCCCGGCGACGGGGGTCAGCACGCCCGGGAAGCTGGGGAACCCGTGCCCGGACAGCAGTTCCTTAAGGTGGTGGTACAGCGCGGTCACCCCGTCGTCGCCGAAGCGGGCGGCGCTCGTGCCGAAGACCGGCATGTCATCCCATGGCGTGCCGAACTGTTCGCGGTTGCGCACCAGCTGCCGGGCGACGTCGCGCCGCGCGTCCTCGCCGCCACGGCGCTCGAACTTGTTGATCGCCACGACGTCGGCCAGGTCGAGCATGTCGATCTTCTCGAGCTGGCTGGCGGCGCCGAAGTCGGGCGTCATGACGTACAGCGAGACGTTCGAGTAGCCGGTGATGGCCGCGTCGCCCTGGCCGATGCCGGGCGTCTCGACGATGACGAGGTCGTTGCCGGCAGCCTGGCACGCGGCGACGACGTCGGCCAGGTTCGCGGGAACGGTGCCGTCCTGCACGCGGGTCGCCAGCGACCGGAAGTAGACCACCCCGGGCGCGATGCTGTTCATCCGGATGCGGTCGCCGAGCAGTGCCCCGCCGCCGCGCCGCCGGGTCGGGTCGATGGCGATCACGGCGACCCGCAGCTTGTCCTCGCAGTCGCGGCGCAGCCGCCGGACCAGCTCGTCGGTCAGCGACGACTTGCCGGAGCCGCCCGTGCCGGTGATGCCGAGCACCGGCACGGCGCTGCGGCGGGCCGCCTCCCCCACCGCGGCGGCCAGGTCCGGGTCGGCGCCCGCCTGCAGCGTGGTGATCGCCCTGGCCAGGGCCGTCTCGTCGCCGGCCAGCAGCGCCGCCACGTCGACCGGGCCGCGCACCGGTTCGGTGTCGCACTCGCGGATCAGCACGTTGATCATGCCGGGCAGGCCCAGCCGCTGGCCCTCCTGCGGACTGAAGATGCGCACACCGCGCTCGCCCAGGGCGGCGATCTCCTCCGGCACGATCACGCCGCCGCCACCGCCGTAGACCCGCACGTGCCCGGCGCCGCGCTCGGCGAGCCGGTCGACGAGGTACTCGAAGTACTCGACGTGGCCGCCCTGGTACGACGAGATGGCCACGCCCTGCACGTCCTCCTGCACCGCCGCGGTGACGACCTCCTCGACGCTGCGGTCGTGCCCGAGATGAATCACCTCGGCGCCCTGGGCCTGCAGCAGCCGGCGCATGACGTTGATGGCTGCGTCATGGCCGTCGAAGAGGCTCGCCGCAGTGACGAAGCGGACGGGATTGGCCGGCACGTGGAGACTCATGGGCTAGATAGTAGGGTGTCCAACTATCTGACGTCCACACAGCCCGCCGGACCGCTATCATGACGTTCGTGTCGACCAACAGCGGCCTTCCCCTCGACCCCATCGCCGAGGCACGCCGGCTGTGGGCCGAGCACGGCTGGGCACACGCCGCCGACGGCATGGCCGCGGTCACGTCCCTCATGCGCGCCCACCAGATCGCGCTCGCCCGCGTCGAGGCGGTGCTCAAGCCCCACGGCGTGACCTTCGCCCGATACGAGGTGCTGATGCTGCTGCACTTCAGCCGCAAGGCCTCGCTGCCCATGGCCCTCATCGGCGAGCGGCTCCAGGTGCACCCGACCAGCGTCACCAACGCCGTCGACCGCCTCGAGGCCGCCGGGCTCGTGCGGCGCACCCCGCACCCGGCCGACCGCCGCTCGACGATCGTCGAACTGCTCGACGCGGGGCGCGAGCTCGCCGAGGCCGCGACGGCCGAGCTCAACGCCGAGGTCTTCGCCGCACCCTGGCTGTCACCGGCGACCGACGGCTCGCTCATCGAGGTGATCACGGAGCTGCGCCGCAACGCCGGCGACTTCTGAAGCGGCCGGGCGAGGACGCGGCCGTCGTCCCCGCCGCGCCGAATCCATCCGTCGCCCAGCCGGTACGGCACCCGCCACCAGGCAAAACGTTCGCGACACGCTGCAGAACGCCATGCCGCCACGCGCACCTTGTCAGTTCCCCTCAGGGGGTTCACCTACGTTTACGCAGCCGTTATGGTCATGACGTTCGCTGCGTCGGCTGTCACTGTGGAGGGTGACACCGCGGCGGACCCGCTGAGTCGTGCTCGCACGAACCGGGGAACCAAGCGTAACTGGGGTGAATCCGAGCGGCCACGCGCCGTGAGGTAGGGCGATCCTCCCGCCCGAATCCGTCAGCTAACCCGGTAGGCGGTATCGGAAGGAGCATCGCGTGCACACCCTCGCATGGCGTCACACCTCGACCCGCGGCCCCGCAGGCCGGCCGGCACAACAAGGGCATCGTCCGGTCCGGTAACCGTTCCCGGCGCGCGCACCGGCCGCACCGGCACACCAGGCACCCCACCTCAACCATCCCCTGTGGACGGTCGATGGCCCGTGCCCTGGGTCCGTGCCGGCCCGGACCACCGGCGCCGCGTCCGCAATCCAGCAGCAGCCGCGTTCTCACCACATCTGTCGAGGTTTTCGTGAAGCACCGCAAGCAACACCGCCCACCCGCCGTGAGGTCGTCCCATGCCGGCCGATGAGACCGAGCCGCGCCGGCGCGGCCTCCGTCACCTGCGACGCTACCGCCGCGGCCGCCACTCGGCGGCCCGCCCGAGGATCGGCCTGTACTCGGCCGGGGTCGTCGCGTTCGCGGCGATCGGTGTGCTGTTCCTGTCACCGGGCACCACACCGGACAACACCATGGCGCAGGCCGAAACCGCGTATCAGAACGACCCCGAGCGGGTGGCGGACGCCGAGAACCGCGCGTCCCGTCGCGACGCGCGCCGGGGCGACGAGCCCGGCCGGCAGCCGTCGTCCCCGGCCGGCACGCAACCGCAGCAGTCACCGGCACAGAACCCTCCGTCACCGGCGAAGAGCACGGCGGCGGCACCGCAGCCGGCCGCGTCGTCGCCGACGGTCCACGCTCCCATCGGCGGGCTGAACCAGACCGAGATGAACAACGCCGTCGCGATCATCCGGGCCGGGCAGCAACTGGACCTGCCGCACCGCGCCTTCGTGGTGGCGATCGCGACCGCCTTGCAGGAAAGCCATCTGCGCAACCTCGCGAACCCCAACGTGCCGGCCTCGCTCAACGTGCCCAACGAGGGCGTCGGGAACGACCACGACTCGGTCGGCCTGTTCCAGCAGCGGCCGAGCTGGGGCAGCGTCACCCAGCTGATGGATCCGGCCGAGTCCGCGCGCCGCTTCTACGCGGCGCTGATGAAGGTCTCCGGCTGGGAGCAGATGCCGGTCACCGTGGCGGCGCAGACGGTACAGGTGTCGGCGTTCCCGGACGCCTACGCCAAGTGGCAGACCCTCGCCGAGCAGATCGTGATCGCCGTCGCATAGTGCGAGCCGCCGGCTGCGGCGCCCGGCGGGGCGCCGCAGCCGCAGGCTCGGCGCGCTCTTCCTCCTCCCGGCCGCACGGAAGTTCCCCGCGGATGGCGGGAAACTTGCGGTACATGGCAATCTCGCCACTGTCGGCCCGCGGCCGGCGGTGCGAGGCTGCACGGGCGACGGAAGGGGGCGGGATGGCCGAGCGGAACCACCGCGTGGTCGTGCTGGTGCTCGACGGGGCGAAGCCGCTCGATGTGGGCATCCCGGCCCAGGTGTTCACCAACCGCCCGAGCATGCCCTACGCGGTGCACGTGTGCGGCGCCGCCCCGGGCCTCGTCGCCGGGGGCGACGGCCTCTCCTACCACGTGGCCGAGGGGCTCGACGCCTTCGCCGCCGCCGACACGATCTTCATCCCCGGCTACCGGCACCCCGACCGGGAGCACCCGCCCGCCGAGGTCGTCGCCGCCCTGCGCGCCGCGCACGGCCGAGGGGTGCGGCTCGCGGCCATCTCGACCGGCGCCTTCGCGCTCGCCGCGACCGGACTGCTCGACGGCAAGCGCGCGACGACGCACTGGCATTACACGCACGAGCTCGCCCGCCGGCACCCCGGGATCCGCGTCGACGAGGACGTGCTCTTCGTCGACGAGGGCGAGGTGCTCACGTCGGCCGGCGCCGCCAGCGGCATCGACCTCTGTCTGCACCTCGTGCGCCGCGACCACGGCGTGGCCCTCGCCAACCGCGTCGCCCGGCGCCTCGTCGCCGCGCCGTACCGCAGCGGCGGCCAGGTGCAGTACATTCCCCGCAGCGTGCCCGAGGCCGCCGGCGAGCACTTCGTCGCCACCCGCCAGTGGGCCCTCGAACGGCTCGGCGAGCCCCTCGCGCTGGGCGACCTCGCCCGTAACGCCAACGTCTCGGCGCGCACGTTCTCGCGCCGCTTCGTCGAGGAGACCGGTTACACGCCAACCCAGTGGATCCTCCGCGCCCGCGTCGACCGGGCCCGCGAGCTGCTCGAGCGCAGCGACCTCGGCGTCGAGCAGATCGCCGCCCAGGTCGGGCTCGGCACCGGCGCCAACCTGCGGCTGCACTTCCAGCGCATCCTCGGCACCTCGCCGAGCGAGTACCGGCGCACGTTCGCCCGGCCGGTGCCACGCGCGTCCTGACCGGATCGGGCCGGTGACGAGCCTGGCGCGATCCTTGCGCGGCCTGGCGCGGCACCGCCTGTCGGCGCGCGCGGCCGCGGACGAGCATCGAGGGCGAACGAAAGGACGCCATCAGGATGACCACCCGCATCGCCGTCAACGGATTCGGCCGCATCGGCCGCAGCGTGCTGCGCGCGCTCCTCGAGCGCGGCAGCGACCTCGACGTCGTCGCCGTCAACGACCTCGCCAGCCCCGAGACCCTCGCCCACCTGTTGCGCTACGACAGCACCCTCGGCCGGCTCGGCCGTCCCGTCCTGGTCGACGACGACGCGCTCGTCGTCGACGGCCGCCGCATCCGGGTGCTCGCCGAGCGGGAGCCCGCGAAGCTGCCGTGGGCCGAGCTCGGTGTCGAACTCGTACTGGAGGCGACCGGCCGGTTCACCGCCGCCGACGCGGCCCGCGCGCACCTGGACGCCGGCGCGAGGCGCGTGCTCGTGGGCGCCCCGTCGGCCGGCGCCGACGTCACGCTCGCCTACGGCGTCAACACCGGCGCGTACGACCCGGCCGCGCACACGATCGTCTCGAACGCCTCGTGCACGACGAACGCGCTCGCGCCGCTCGCCGCCGTGCTCGACGAGCTGGCCGGCATCGAGCACGGCTTCATGACGACCGTGCACGCCTACACCCAGGAGCAGAACCTGCAGGACGGCCCGCACCGCGACCTGCGCCGCGCCCGCGCCGCCGGTGTCAACATCGCGCCCACCACGACCGGCGCCGCCAAGGCGATCGGGCTCGTGCTGCCGCGCCTGGCCGGCAAGCTCTCCGGCGACTCCATCCGCGTGCCCGTGCCCGTCGGCTCGCTCGTGGAGCTCAACGCGACCGTCGAGCGCGCGGTGACGCGCGACGAGGTGCTGGCCGCCTACCGAACGGCGGCGGACGGGCCACTCGCGGGCATCCTGGAGTACGCCACCGATCCGATCGTGTCGAGCGACATCGTCGGCGATCCCGCGTCCTCGGTCTTCGACGCCGCGCTCACCCTCGTCGACGGCCGGCACGTGAAGGTCGTCGCCTGGTACGACAACGAGTGGGGCTTCTCCAACCGGGTCGTCGACACCCTCGAGCTGCTCGCGGCCGGCTGACCCGCGATAGCCCGGCGACGCAGGTCGCCACCCGGTCGCCCATCACGCCCGGCCGGGGTGGTCGACGCGCTCCCCCACGGCCGCCTGGGCTACTCTGCGGAGATGCCACTGGAGGCCCCGACGAGGTGCACAAAGGCGACGGCCCGCGCGGTGACGTGCTGAGCGCCGCCTGGACCGAGCCCGGGGCCTTCGAGGAGGCGCCCGGCGTACACCGGATCCCGTTGCCGCTGCCGCTGGACGGCCTGCGGGCGGTCAACGTGTACGCGCTCGCCGCCGCCGACGGTCTCGTCCTCATCGACGCCGGGTGGGCCGTCCCCGAGTCGCGGGCCCGGCTGGTCGGCGCCCTCGACGGGCTGGGCCACGCACCGGCGGACATCCGCCGGTTCCTCGTCACGCACGTGCACCGCGACCACTACACGCAGGCGGTCGCCCTGCGCCGCGAGTTCGGCACCCGGATCAGCCTCGGCGCCGGCGAGCGCGCGACGATCGAGCACGCGCACGACCCCAGCCGTCCGGCGCTCGAGGGGCAGCTGCGCACCCTCGCGCAGATGGGCGCGCAGGACCTCGTGCGGGAGATCGCCGCCCACATGCCGGCCGATGCGCCGCCGGACCAGCGGGGGCTGTGGGAGGCCCCCGACGACTGGTTCGACGGCCAGGAGACGCTCCAGGTCGCCGGGCGGGCCCTCACGGTGCTGCCGACGCCCGGCCACACCAACGGTCACGTGGTGTTTCACGACGAGGCCGCGGGCGTGCTGTTCGCCGGCGACCACGTGCTGCCCGGGATCACCCCGTCGATCGGCTTCGACGTCGCCATCGCACCCAATCCGCTGCGCGACTACCTGGGTTCGCTGGCACTGGTCCGCTCCCGGCCCGACGCGCTGTTGCTGCCCGCGCACGGCCCGGCGGCCCCGAGCGTGCACCGCCGCGTCGACGAGCTGGTCGAGCACCACGGCGCCCGCCTGGAGCAGACCGAGAAGGCGGTCGCCCGAGGCGCGGAGACCGGGCTGGAGATCGCGGCGCGGCTGCCGTGGACCCGCCGCGAGCGCCGCTTCGACGACCTCGACCTGTTCAACCGGATGCTGGCCGTCTGCGAGACCGCCGCCCACCTCGAGCTTCTGGTCTCGCAGGGCCGCCTGCACGCCGAGCGCGACCCGTCCCCGGACGGCCCGGTCCGGCGGTTCCGTACCGCCTGACCGCGCCGCACAGCCGGCCGAACCGTCGCCGCCCACGATGGCCCCTCGTTCGGACCCTCGCCGCACCCCTCGAATTCGCGTTGATCACGATGAATACTTGGACATTGAGTCCAATTGACGTCTTTCGAATGGTGAAATTCTTCCCCAGCGGCCCAACCGACGCTATTGTTCGGGGCCAACGACGGACACCGCCCGGAAGGAGGTCACCCATGAAGGGCGTGCGCAACCTCTAAGGAGCCGGGTCACCTCGACGCTGCGCCGGCACTCGCGGAAACGCGGCCGGCGCAGGTTCCTTCCTCCGACGTCGACAAGGACGGGAATGCACGCGACACAACGCATCACTGTGCCGTTCGACGGCGAAGGCGACGGCGTCGAGGAACTGACCTGGGGACAGTTCGCCGCCTGGCGGTCGATGCTGATCGTCAAGGCCACCGAGTGGACCGGCGGCACGATGCCGCTCGATGCCGGCACCACCGTGCGGGACATCGCGACCCTGCTGGGCTTCATCATGAGCCGCCACCAGTCGTTACGCACCCGGCTGCTGATCGACGGCGACGGTCCCCCGAAGCAACAGCTCGTCCGCGGTGGCGAGGTCACGCTCGAGGTGTACCGCGACGATGGTGACCCCGAGCGGCTGGCGGCCGCCGTCCGCGCGCGCTACGAGGCCACCCACTGGGACCCGGCCACCGACTGGCCGGTGCGGATGGCGGTGATCGCCGACGGCGACCGCGCCGTCCACCTCGTCGCGCTGTACTGTCACATGGCCATCGACGGATACGGCTTCGAGGCGCTCGTCGCCGACCTCGCCAACCTCGAACCGGTCACCGGCCGGCAGCTCGCCCCGGTGGACGGCATCCAGCCGCTCGAGCTCGCCCGGGCGCAGCGCGGCCGGTCCGCGCGCCGCCAGCACGAGGCCTCGCAGCGGTACTGGGATCGCCACCTGCGCTCCATCGAGCCGCGGCGCTTCGCCGAAGCGCTGGTCCCGCAGGACGAGCGATGGTGGGAGGCCACCTTCACGACGCCCGCGACGGCCCTCGCCCTGGCGGCGGTCGCCGACCGCACGAAGGTGCACACCGGCACCGTCCTGCTCGCCGCGTACGCGGTCATGCTCGGACGCCTCTCCGGGCAGCCGGTCGGGGCGTTCCGCATCGTCGTGAGCAACCGCTTCCGGCCCGGCTTCGCCGCCTCGGTGAGCAACCTGGCGCAGGCCGGCCTCGCCGTCATCGACACCGCCGCCGACACGTTCGACGAGGTCGTCGCCCGCGCCTGGAACAGCCAGCTCGCCGCCGGGATGCACGCGTACTACCACCCCAGCGACCTCTGGGCGCTCGTGGACCAGGTCGGCGCCGAGCGCGACACCGAGCTCGACACCCTGTGCTACTTCAACGACCGCCGCCGCTCGGCCGCGCAGGCGCCCGCCGGTGCGCTCCCCACGCCGCGGCAGATCAGCGATGCGCTGCCCCGCAGCAGCCTGCGCTGGGGTCCCCGCTCCAACGAATTCGACGCCACCTGTTACCTGCACGTCGACGCCGTCGCGGACGGCATCGAGCTCACCTGGCGGGTGGACACCGCGTCCGTCTCGCCCGCGATGCTGGAGACCTGCCTGCGCGGCATCGAGTCGCTCGTCGTGACCGCCGCGCTGGACCGGGCCACCGCGGTCGCGGGCCGGACCGGGTAGCCCGGCGCGCTCGGTTCACCCGCCCTCGCGCTCACCGTCCGCGGTCATCGCGCCCTGGCCGGGCGCGTGGGGCAGGAACACGTGCTGATGGCCGTGACCGGTGTCGACGCTGAGCTGATCGAGCTGGGTCGCGCCGATGGACCAGCTCGCGATGGCGCTGTCGCGCTGACGTGAGGCGAGGCCCAGCAGCGCCGGACGCAGGTCGTCGCCGGCCTTCAGCGCCGCGGCATAGGTGTCGACGGCGAGGTCGAGCTGGCGCGCCCCGGCGGCGAGCCCGCCCCGGGCGACGTTGACGGCGGTGCCGGCCGACGGCGGATTCGCGAACTCGCCGGCGGCCTGGCGGGTGGCCGCCTTCCAGCCCTCGGCCTGGGCGGCGGTGGCCGGCGGACCCGGGGCCGCACCGGGCGGCAGGGCCGTGAGGAGGCCGTCGAGCGTCGAGCCGAGCAGGTCGCGCACGCGGCGGGCCTGATCGGTGAGCGCGACCACCTGGTCGGCGTCACGCTGGACGTCGGCGGCCTGCATCGCGTCGATGCGTTTCTGCTGCTCCGTGCGCGGGTCGGCCGTGGCGGCACCGATCAGTGCCCCCACGGCGAGACCGACGGCGAGGGCGACGGCAAGGGCCGGGTAGATCCAGCGGGGCAGCGGCGATCGACCGGCGGTGCGGACGGCACCGCGAGCGCCCGGGCGGGGTCGGATGCGATTGGTCATGCCGCACGCGGCTTCGGCGAGGCAGGACGCACGGGCCCTCCAGAAGACGGCCCGGGGCTCGCCGAAGACCTCCGGGCGGACGTTGGTAGGCCGCCGAGTCTAGCGCTCCCCGCGGTGCCGGTGGAACCACGATCCATCCGAGCGGTTGCCGTCCGGCGGTTCCGCTTGACTATGGAAATGAAAACCGATACCAACAAGGAGTGAAAGCTGCCTTCGTCGGCAAGGGTGGTAGCGGGAAGACCACCCTGGCCGCATTGTTCTGCCGGTTCCTCGCGGTCCAGGACGGCCCGCGCGTGCTGGCCTTTGACGCCGACATCAACCAGCATCTGGCCGTGGCGCTGGGCGCCGATCCCGAGGAGGCGGCGCCGCTGCCCGCGCTCGGCGATCACCTGGACGCGATCAAGGAGTACCTGCGGGGAGACAACCCGCGGATCGCGTCGGCGGCGGCGATGCTCAAGACGACGCCGCCCGGCTCCGGGTCGCGACTGCTGCGAGTGGACGAGCAGAACCCGCTGTACGAGCGGCTCGTGCGCACCGCCGGCGGGGTGCGGCTGGCGGTGACCGGCCCGTTCGCCGCCGACGACCTCGGCGTGGCCTGCTACCACTCGAAGGTCGGCGCGGTGGAGCTGCTGCTCAACCACATGGTCGACGGGCATGGCGAGTACGCGGTGGTGGACATGACCGCGGGCGCCGACTCGTTCGCGTCGGGGCTGTTCACCCGGTTCGACCTCACCTTCCTGGTGTGTGAGCCGACGGTGCGCAGCGTCGGGGTGTACCGCCAGTACGTCGGCTACGCCCGCGACCACGGCGTGCGCGTCGCGGTCGTCGGCAACAAGGTCGACGACGCCGAGGACGTGGCGTTCCTGCGCGCCGAGGTCGGCGACGACCTGCTGTGCTGGGTGGGCCGCTCGCCGTTCGTCAAGGCCGCCGAGCGCGGCCGCTTCCTGCCGATCGACGCGCTCGAGCCGCACAACGCGCACGCCCTGGCCACGATGCGCGCGGCCCTGGACGGGTGCGAGAAGGACTGGAGGCGCTACGCGGCTCTGGCGGCCGAGTTCCACGTCCGCAACGCGCTCGCCTGGGGCAACGCCCGCGCCGGCGCCGACCTCACCGACCAGATCGAACCCGGCTTCACCCTGGCGCCGGCGACCGCCGCCGCGCGCTGAACACCGCATCCGAGGAGGAACGAATGTCCCTGACCGTACCGACCGCCCTGCTGGAACGCGCCGAGGCCGGCCCGGTCGACGACGCCGAGTTCGTCGCCTGCGTGCGGGACTCCCTGCCGTACGCCTGGACCGTCATCAGCGGCGTCGTCGCCGACCTGCGGCAGGGCGGCGACGACTTCGCCGACCACAGCGTGCCGCCGCCGGGCGAGGCCGAGCGCGGGCAGCTGCTGCGGGCCCTGGCCAGCGACGCGATCCGCGGCGGCCTCGAGCGGCACTTCGGCGTGAGCCTGGCGTTCCAGAACTGCCACCGGGTCGCGGCCTTCAGTCCCGCGGCGGTGGGCGGCGAGCGCTACCGGGCGTTCGTCTCGCCGCGCGGGCAGTTGCTCAACCAGTCGCCGCAGCTGCGCGACTGCTGACGCGGACGCCTCGGCGGGGCTGATCGCGGCGATCGCCCCCGCCGGGGCCCGGGCGGCCCATGCGTACATCGCGATGCGACGGCTCGTTATTGAAAATGAAAACGAGTATCGTCTGGCGCGTTCACGCAACTGAGCCTCACCCCTTGTCCGAGGAGCACAACCATGCGCCCTTCCCGGCGTCCCATAACGGCCTTCGCACTCGCCGCAGCGCTGACGGCACCACTCACCGCGTGCGGCGACAACGCCACCCCGCAGCTCGCCGCGGCCGGCGACGGCAAGCTCGCGGTGGTGGCCACGACCACCCAGGTCGCCGACTTCGCCCGCAACATCGGCGGCGACAAGGTGACGGTCACCCAGATCCTCAAGCCCAACATCGACCCCCACGAGTACGAGCCGACCCCGGCCGACATCACCGCGATCGGTGCCGCCAAGGTCGTCGTGAAGAGCGGTCTCGGCCTGGAGAAATGGCTCGACGAGACAATCTCCGCCGCCGGCTTCAAGGGCACCACCGTCGACGCCAGCACCGGCGTGAAGATCCGCCAGGGCAACGGTGACGAGGAGCAGCAGGACGGCGACCCGCACATCTGGCACAACCCCCGCAACGCCAAGATCATGGTTCAGAACATCGGAAAGGCCTTCGCCGCCGCCGACCCCGCCGACGCGGCGGCCTACGAGAAGAACCTGGCCGACTACTCGGCGAAGCTGGACAAGCTCGACGCCGACATCCAGGCCAAGATCGACAAGCTGCCGCCCGACGGCCGCAAGCTGGTCACCAACCACGACGCGTTCGGTTACTACATCGACCGGTACCAGCTGGAGTTCATCGGCTCGATCATCCCGAGCTTCGACACCTCCGCCGAGCTGTCCGCGAAGGACATCGACGACATCGTCGCCAAGATCAAAAAGACCGGCACCAAGGCGGTCCTCTCCGAGAGCTCCCTGCCGCCGAAGACCGCCGAGGCGATCGCCAGGCAGGCCGGCGTGCAGGTCGTCGCCGGCGAGGACGCGCTCTACGGCGACACGCTCGGCCCGCAGGGCTCGGCCGGCGACACCTACCTCAAGATGGAAGAACACAACACCGACGTCATCGTGCGGGCCCTCGGTGGCTGACCCGGCGGCTGCTGACCCGGCGGTGGCGGCGCTGCACATCGACCACGCGACGATCGCCTACGACACCGAGCCGGTGCTCACCGGGGTCACCGGCCGCGTCCACGCCGGCGAGGTGGTGGCGCTCATCGGCCCGAACGGGGCCGGGAAGTCCACGCTGATCAAGGCGGTCCTGGGCCTCGTCCCGGTCGTCGGCGGCACCGTCACCGTGCTCGGGCGGGCACCGGCGGCGGCCCGCCGCGACGTCGCGTACGTGCCGCAGGCCGACAGCCTCGACCCCCAGTTCCCGGTCTCGGTCGCGCAGGTCGTGCTGATGGGCCGCTACCGGGAAGTCGGCTGGCTGCGCCGGCCCGGCCGCGACGACCGGCGCATCGCCGCCGACGCCCTCGATCAGGTGGGGCTGGCGGACCGCGCCCGGGCGACCTTCGGCACCCTCTCGGGCGGGCAGCGCCAGCGCGTGCTGCTCGCCCGGGCGATCGCCCAGCGGCCCCGGTTGCTGCTGCTCGACGAGCCGTTCAACGGCGTGGACCTGGTCAGCCAGGACGCCCTGCTGGGCGCGCTGGGCGAGCTCAAGCGGCAGGGTACCGCCGTGCTCCTCTCCACCCACGACCTCGCCCTCGCCCAGCACGTCAGCGACCACGCCTGCCTGCTCAACCGACGCATGTTCGGCTTCGGCCCAACCGGCGCCACCCTCACCCCGGACCTGTTGCGCGCCACGTACGGCAACCAGGCCCTCGAACTGCACGGCGACCAGATCGTCGTCGCCCACCACTGAGGCAGCCCCCCGCATGCACGCCACCCTGGTCGAGCCCTTCTCCGTCCCGTTCATGGCCCGCGCGCTGACCGAGCTGCTGCTGCTCGCCGTCCTGGCCGGCGTCGTCAGCACCCACGTGCTCACAAGGCGCCTCGGCTTCGTCGCCGACGCCATGACCCACACCGTCTTCCCCGGCATCGTGCTCGGCTTCCTCAGCGCGGGCGTCGACGGCGTCCTGCCCGGCGCCCTCGCCGCCGCCGCGGTCACCGCCATCCTGCTCACGCTGCTCACCCGGTCCCGCCGGGTCACCGACGACACCGCCCTCGCCGTGCTGCTCGCCGCGATGTTCGCCGTCGGCGTCGTGCTCGTCTCCCGCCGCGCCTCCTACACCGCCGACCTCACGTCGTTCCTGTTCGGCCGGCTGCTCACCGTCACCGCCGGCCAGATCGCCCAGACCGCCGTCGTCGCCGGGCTGGTGCTGACCACGCTCGCCGTGCTGCACAAGGAGCTGCTGCTGCGCGCGTTCGACCCGCGGGCCGCCGCCGCCATGGGCTACCGGATCTGGCTGCTCGACCTCGTGCTCAACCTCGCTGTCGCGCTCGTCGTGGTCGCCGCCGCCCAGTCGGTGGGCACCATCCTCGTCATCGCCCTGCTCGTCGTCCCCGCCGCCACCGGGCGGCTCGTCAGCGATCGCATCGCGCCGATCACGCTCGCCGGCGTGGCCGTCGCCGCCCTGTCCGGCTACCTCGGCCTCGCCATCAGCTACCGCGCCTCGGTCTCCCACGGCCTGCGCCTGGCCGGCGGCGCCACCGTCGTACTCACCATGGTCGCCGTCTACCTGCTCACCCTGCTCGCCGCCGGACTCGCGCGGGCGTTACGGTCGCGGAGGACATCCGATGCGGTGGCTTGACGTCGCGTTCGACCGCGCGCTGCTGGAATCGGTCCTCGTCGGCAGCGTGTGCGGGCTCATCGGCGTGCAGGTCGTCCTGCGCCGCCAGGCGTTCTTCACCATGGCCATGACGCACGCCACCTTCCCCGGCGTCGTCATCGCCGCCGTCCTCGGCGTCAACCTGTACCTCGGCGGCGCCGTCGCGGGCGTGCTGGCCGCGCTCGCCGTCACCGTGCTGTCCCGCCGCCGCGGTCACGACGCGAGCATGGCAACCGCGGTGGCCCTGGCCGCCGGGTTCTCCCTCGGCGTCGCCCTGCTGTCGACGCAGAACGGGTTCACCAGGAATCTCACCGCCTACCTCACCGGCTCCATCCTCACCGTCGGCGAGCAGGACCTGGTCGTGGCGGCCGCCGTCACCGCCGGCGTCGCCCTCGTGCTCGCCGCGGTCCACAAGGAGCTGCTCTACACCGCCTTCGACCACCACGGGGCCCGGGCCGCCGGCTACCGCACCGGCGCCATGGACCTGCTCGTCTTGCTGCTCATCGAGGCCGTGGTCGTGACATCGGTGCCGGCCGTCGGGACGATCCTCACCCTCGCCCTCGTCGTCGCCCCGGCCGGTGCCGCCCGCCTGTGGACCGACCGCGTCGCGGGCATGACCGCCTTCGCCGTCGCGGTCGCCGTGTCCAGCGCGGTCGGCGGCCTGTACCTGTCCCGCGCGTTCGACGTCGCCGCCGGCGGTGCGATCAGCCTCGTGGCCGCCGCCTGCTTCGCGCTGTCGACGATCGTCGCGCCGCGGCAAGGCCTGATCGCCCGCGCCGCTCACCGCCGACGCCGCAGGACACCGCCGGCGACCGAACCCGGCCGAGCGGCGCCCGGCGAACCGGTGCCCGCGACCGGATCCTGACGCGAGGCGGTCCGCCACCGCCTGGCCCCTCCCGGCTACTCGGCCTCGGGCTTCTCGGACTCGTGGCCCGCGGTGACCTCCCCGCGCTCGTCGCGGTCACGCCGTACCGGCCGCGCGGGGGGCTTCTCGATCGGGAAGAAGAAGCCCTTCACCGTCGGGGCGAGCGCGCCGATCCGGTTCATCTTCTTCGGGACCACCCAGCCCGCGTACTCCAGGACACGCTCCTCCTCGGCGCCCCGGGCCTCACCGGCCGCCGGGAGCGGCTGGTGGACCTCGACGAAGCGGCCGTCGGGCAGGCGGCGGATGATGCCGGTCTCGATGCCGTGGACCAGCACCTCGCGGTCGTGCTGCTGCAGGCCCAGCGCGATCCGGTACGCCACGTAGAAGGCCAGCGGCGGCAGGATCACGGCGCCGATGCGACCGGCCCAGATCATCGCGTTGAGGCTGATGTGGAACTTCTCCGCCACCAGGTCGTTGCCGCCGGAGATCAGCATCACCGCGTAGAACATGATCGCCATCGCGCCGAGCCCGGTGCGGGACGGGTTGTCCCGCGGGCGCTGCAGCAGGTTGTGGATGGCCTTGTCCTTGGCGAAGCGCTGCTCGATGAACGGGTAGAGCATCGGCAGGATCGCCAGGATGCCGGGCAGCACGACCGTGGGCCAGAAGATCGGCGGGACGGTGTAGCCGTTGCCGAACAGCCTGAACCGGATCTCCCACGCCGGCATGAGACGGGCGGCGCCGTCGAGGAACATGACGTACCAGTCGGGCTGGCTCGCCGCCGAGACGACAGCGGCGTTGTAGGGCCCGTACAGCCAGAGCGGGTTGATCTGGATGAGGCCGCCCAGCAGGGCGAGCGCGGCGAACACGAACATGAAGAAGCCGCCGGACTTGGCCGCGAAGTTCGGGAACATCCGCACGCCGACCACGTTCTCGTTGGTGCGGCCGGGGCCGGGCCACTGGGTGTGCTTCTGTTTCACCAGCAGGCCCATGTGGACGGTGATGAGCGCGAGCAGCGCGGCGGGGACCAGCAGGACGTGCACGATGTACAGCCGGGACAGGATGATCTCACCCGGGAACTCGCCCCCGAACAGCGAGGTGGTCACCCAGGTACCGACGATCGGGATCGACAGCACGATGGCGCTCGCGATGCGCAGGCCGGTGCCGGACAGCGCGTCGTCGGGCAGCGAGTAGCCGGCGAAGCCCTCCAGGAAGGCCAGCCAGAACAGCAGGATGCCGACGATCCAGTTGGCCTCGCGCGGCTTGCGGAACGCGCCGGTGAAAAACACCCGGAACATGTGCACCACGATCGCGGCCACGAACAGCAGCGCCGCCCAGTGGTGCATCTGCCGCACGAACAGGCCGCCGCGGACGTCGAACGAGATGTGCAGCGTCGTGTTGTAGGCCTGCGACATCTCCACGCCGCGCAGCGGTGGGAAGCTGCCGTCGTAGGCCGACTCGCGCATCGACGGGTCGAAGAACAGCGCGAGGAAGGTTCCGCTGAGCAGCAACACGACGAACGAGTAGAGCGCGATCTCGCCCAGCAGGAACGACCAGTGGTCCGGGAAGACCTTGTTGAGCACGCGGCGCAGTGGCGTGGCCGCCTGGAACCGCTCGTCGATCCCCCTCGCCGACCTGGCCGGCAGGGTCCGGAGGTCGGTCTTGCGTCGTCTCATGGCCGCTCCCCGAAGGCAGGTCCGACCGCAATCCTGGTCTCTGCCGCTACCCACTGGTACGACGTCCAAGCCCGGGCCGCGCCGCGAAGTCACGTCGGCCGGTGGGAGACGCGCGGCTTCTTCGCACGGCCGCGACGGCATGCGGCGCCCACCGGGGAAGCGCCGTGCGCCGCCGGCTCGGCCAGGACGGCGGCGCACGGCCACCCGGACCGCGGCCACCTCCCCACCCGTGCGGTGCAGGGCCTGGAGCCGAAGCCGCAGAGCAGAAACGCACCCTCCGCCTCGCCGGGCGGCCGTTCGTCCGGCCGGTACCGGTACACATGGCCGTCCTCGGTGAGCTCGGCGGTGATCGGCCGTTCGTCCGGCCGGTTCCGGTACACGTCGCCGTCCTCGGTGACCTCGGCGGTGATCGCCGCGAGGGTGGCCCGGTGTCGCAGGTCGGCGGCATCGAGCGGGCCGCGCTGGGCAGCCGGCAGCAGCAGCGCCGCATCGACCCGCGCATCGTCCGCAGGCGCGCTGCCACCGCCCGGACGGATGGGTGTGGTGGCGGGCGAGGTCCGCGGCGATGGCGTCGGCCAGGGCCGCCCAGTCGCGGCCCGTCCGGGGACCGGCGGCGACGGCCGCGGCGCGCAGTCCGCCGACGGCGGTCAGCCGGGAGTGGGTCCAGCGGTCGGCGCCCAGCTCCCAGATGCCGGCGTCGGGCTCACGCCAGCGGGCGGCGACGGCCTCTGCGGCGATCCGGACGCGTTCGGCCCGGCCTTCGAGGAGGTGCTCACCCAGCGGCGCGACGAGGCCGACACGCATCGCCGCCGCTCCGGCCGGGTCGAGCCGTCCGCCGCGAACAGCCCCAGGGCCTCACCCGGCGGACGCCATGGTCACGGAGCGTTCGTGTACCAGGGAGTACCCGAAGGCTCCGTGAGCATGGCGTCCGCCGGAATTGCCGACCGTGGCGGCGCCGCCCGGATAGCCGGACAGAAATCACAGTCCCCGTGTAGCCGGGCGCGGTGGCCGGGCCGTGCTCGCCCAGCCGCGCCGCGGGTCCGGGCCGGCCGGATCCCGGTCGGCGATCCGCAGCACCAGGTCATGCCGGTCGCCCACCGCCACGCGCAGCCGGCCGCGCGGGACGCCGGCGTCGTCGACGTGCACCGCCGGGGCGCCGGTCCAGCGCCAGTGCAGCCCACGCAGCGTCCGGTCCACGAGCTGTCGCGGTGCCGGTGCGTCACCGACCGCCGGCGACCGAATCCGCCACGGAGGTCGAGGCTCACGTCGCGAACGGCGTCGCCGTCCACCGCCTCGACCTGTCGCAGCAGCAGGGGCCCGTGCGGATCGCCGGGGACCCCCCGTCGGGCGAGGTGACCGCGTACTGCCCGCGGCCGCCGAGCAGGGCGCCGCGGCGGCCGTCACCGAGGAACGCGTACTCGCGCAGCACGTGCGGCCCGTCACGCCGCGTCCGGCCCCGACCCTGGCGGCAGCCGCCTCGGCCATCCGTCGTTTCCCGGCCCATCGCAGGGGTAGGCGTCCACGTATGGGCCTGCACCGTCGATCGCCTCGGCCCGCGGCCGGCACCCACCGCGGAGGCCGCAGCATCCGGCCGGACCCGTCCGACCCCGACCCACCAAGGAGAGCCGATGTCCACCGACGCGATCGTACTGCTCAAGGACGACCACAAGACCATCAAGCGACTGTTCAAGGAGTTCCAGGCGGCACAGGACGGCCCGCCGGCCCGCAAGGCACAGTGCGTCGAGCAGATCCTGCAGGCGCTGACCCTGCACACGTACCTCGAGAACGAGGTGATGTACCCCGAGGTCCGCCGGCTGCTGCCCGCCCTCGAGGAGGACATCCTCGAGTCGTACGAGGAGCATCACATCGCCGACGTGCTGTGCCTGGAGCTGTTCACGATGGACCCCGGTGACGACCACTTCGACGCGAAGGTCACCGTGCTCATCGAGACCATCACCCGCCACATCCAGGAGGAGGAGAACGGTTGGTTCCCGAAGGTCCGCGCGGGCCTCGGCCGCAACCAGCTGCGGGATCTCGGCGCGAAGATGCTCGAGCTGCGCCCGAAGGCGCCGACGAAGCCCATCGAGCCGGCCGCCCTAAAGAAGGCCATCGACGCCGTCCGCGCCTGAGAGTGCCGCCAGTCTTACCCTGCATGGGTCACCTCGTGCGGGGTAAGACGACATCATGGCCGCACGCAGACAGAGCACGCACGAGCTGGACGCCGCCGACCGCAACGCCATGCCGGACCGCGCGTTCGCGTTCCCCCGGCTGCGCAAGGAACCGCTGAACGACGCGACGCACGTACGCAACGCGATCGCCCGGTTCGATCAGGTCCGAGACGCCACCGACGCCGAGCGCGAGGAGGCGTTCCGCCGGATCAAGCGCGCCGCGAAACGGTACGGCGTGGACGTGACCGAGCGGCGCTGGCAGGAGCTGGGCAAACCGACGGCCACGATGAAGTCCTCCGACAAGCCGCGGACCCCGGCGATGGCCCGGCGCAACCAGCCGCGCGACGAATGGTCGCGCGACGAGCTGTACGCCGAGGCGAAGCGCCGCAACATCAGGGGCCGCTCCACCATGACCAAGGCCGAGCTGGTCAACGTGCTCGGGGGCCGCTGAGGTGGCGCGGCCGCGGATCGTCATCGTCGGGGCGGGGTTCGCCGGCTACCAGGCGGCCCGCGCGTTGCTGCGCCAGGCCCGGGGCAACGCCGACGTCGTCCTGGTCAACCCGACCGACTACTTCCTGTACCTGCCGCTGCTGCCCGAGGTCGCCGGCGGTGCCCTCGACCCGCGGGCGATCAGCGTGCCGCTGCAGGACACCCTGCCCGGGGTACGGCTGGTGCTCGGCGAGGTCGACGGCGTCGACACCCGCGCGCGGACCGTGTCGTACACCGGGCCGGAGGACAACCGCGGCACCCTCGGCTACGACCGGCTCGTCCTCGCCGCCGGCAGCGTCACCAAACTCCTGCCGATCCCGGGCGTCGCCGACCACGCCCACGGCTTCCGCGGCGTTGCCGAGGCGCTGTACCTGCGCGACCACCTCATCCGCCAGATCGAACTGGCCGACGACGCCGCCGACCCGGCCGAACGGGCCGCCCGGATGACCTTCGTGGTCGTCGGCGCCGGGTACACCGGCACCGAGGTCACCGCGCAGGGCCAGCTGCTCACCGCCGACGTCGCCGCCCGCCACCCGCGGCTGCGCGACACGCCGCCGCGGTGGCTGCTGCTGGACATCGCCGACCAGGTGCTGCCCGGCATGGACGGGCGCATGGCCGCCGGCGCCGAGCGGGTGCTGCGGGGCCGCGGTGCCGAGGTCCGGCCCGGCACCTCCGTACGGGAGGCCACCGCCGAGGGCGTGCGCCTGACCGACGGCAGCTTCGTGCCCTCGCGGACCCTCGTGTGGTGCGTCGGCGTCCGGCCCGACCCGGTCGTCGACAACGCCGGGCTGCCCACCGAGCAGGGCCGGGTCCGCGTCGACACGTACCTGACCGTGCCCGGGCACCCCGAGATCTATGCGTGCGGTGACGCGGCCGCCGTGCCCGATCTGCACCATCCTGGCCGGCACACGGCGATGACCGCCCAGCACGCCGTACGGCAGGGCCGGCTCGTGGCGCACAACATCGCCGCCTCGTACGGGATCGGGAGGCCTCGGCGGTACCGCCACCGCGACCTCGGCTTCGTCGTCGACCTCGGCGGCTGGCAGGCCACCGCCAACCCGCTGCACGTGCCGCTGTCCGGCCCGCTCGCCCGCGTCGTGACCCGCGGCTACCATCTCGCCGCCCTGCCCGCGAACAAGCTGCGCACCGCCACCGGCTGGCTGTTCACCGCGGTCGACTCCCGCCCCGGCGTACAGCTCGGCCTCGTCCGCGGCCGCGCCGTGCCCCTCGACACCGAAGCACCCGAACTCGCCCGGTAAGGCGGCAAGCGGCAGCTCAGGTCGTGGGCGCGGTCAACCGTGCAGCCGGTGCAGGACCTCCCGGCATGCCTCCGCGCACCGCAGCGTCGCCTGCGAGCACATCCGGCAGTGGTCGTGGTGGTGGGCATGCTTGCCGCACAGCTCGGCGCTGTGCTCACAGGCCATCACGCACGCCTCCAGCATCGAGCTCAGCAGCACGGCGTCGGCGCCCCGGCTGACCAGCCGCCGGCCCGCCGCCACCACATCGGCGCAGTTCAGGTCCCGCACGATCGCGTCCTGCAGCACGCGGACGTCCTCCTCGGCGACCATGGCGGCCGCGCAGGTGGTGACGGCCTCCTCGCACGCGGCCAGGGCGTCGATCACCGCCGCCAACCGCTCGCTATCCACCTCCGGGCGAAAACTCACGGCGAACGTGTCAAGCAGCTCCCGGGTCTGCGACATGGCCATCCTCCCGACGTCCGGCAACGACTGCACGCAAGTACCACGCAAGAAACGCCTGAAACCCGACGTGAACTCGCTGACCGGAAAGTGGCGAGTATGAGTGCGGGGTGTTCCTGCGGGGCCGGGGCGGATGCGATGGGGCAGGTTGACGGATGGGTGTGCTGAGCTGGCGATCGGCTGGGCTCGCCGACGGGCAGGCTGTGGAGGCCTCGCTGACCTCGGCGGAGGCCTTTGCGGTGCGCTCCTGCGGACGGCGATCGTGGATCAGGCGGGGCAACTGCCGGGCTGACCGGGCTGGGCCTGCCCGGCCAGCGGCCCGCCGCGGACCGCACCGCCTCGTGTCGAAGTCGGCGCGCCGCAGCGTCGATTCCGCCCCGGCTCACCCGGGCCGCCGATACGATCCGCCCGTGACGGAGACGATCGCGCGATGACCGCCCTGCCCGAATCGCTGCGCGATCTGGTCGCGTCCGGTCCGATGGCCCACGTGAGCACCGTCAACCCCGACGGCAGCCCGCACGTCACGGTCGTCTGGATCGGGCTGGACGGCGACGACCTCGTCAGCGGCCACCTCGGGTACTACCAGAAGCTGCGCAACATCCAACGCGACCCGCGCGTGGTGCTGTCCTTCGACGCCCCGCGGGTGCCGGGCAAGTTCTTGAACGACTACGCCGCGTTGCGCACACGCGCCGTCGTCGAGGCCACCGACGAGGCGTGGGACCTGCTCAACCGCCTGGCGAAGGTGTACGTCACGCCGAACACCGAATTCCCGGCGCCGCGCGGACCCGGCTACATCGTGCGGTACTCCGTCGAGCACATCGGCGGCGTCGGCCCTTGGGCGCCGGCCGCACGCTGAGCAGGCGGGCCGGCCGGCGGTTCCTGGCCGCGGCGACCGGCGGCGACGGCAACGCGCTCATGGAACCGCTCCCCCGACGTCACGCTGCGGGCCAACGGCGGCGGCAGGGTGGATGCGCCCGATCACCGGCGCCGCGACGGTCGCGGCGTGGTTCGCGGCCATCGGGCACCGTCACGTACCAGGGCGTCGCCCGCGCGGACATGGCGGAGCTCAACGCCGCACCGGGCGTCGTGTTCAGCGGCCCGGACCGCGTCCTCGCCACGGTCACAGGGCGAGACCGCGGCCAATGATCGGACCGCGGCGGGCTCAGGGTACGGTTTCGGGCGGTGAGGGGTGGTCCGTTGAGCAAGCCGCTGTGTCAGGCGGAGGCCGAGTTCTTCGAGGCCCTGGCTCAGCTCGCCCGTATCCGGGTCCTGGAGCACGCAGGCCTTCGCTTCGCGGGTCGGGCTGCGCGCGGCCAAGCCCGTGGACCGATAGCCGCGCCGCCGCATTGATACCCAGGATCCTCAAGCTCGGCCGCGCGACCACGTCCACGACCGACGCCGCCCCGCAGATGGTGACGGCGCCCGCCGGGCAGGACGTCGCCACCGCATACGAGCTCATCTACGTGACCGCGGCCGGCAAGGACTACCGGACGGAGGCCCACGAGGTCGCGGCGCTGATCCGCCGGCGCAACCCCACCGCCGACAGCCTGCTCGACGTGGCCTGCGGCACCGGCCTGCACCTGTCCCACCTGCGCACGATGTTCACCCACGTCGAAGGACTCGAGGTCTCCGACGCGATGCGTCAGGCCGCCGTCCGGCGGCTCCCCGGAATCACGGTGCACGCCGGGGACATGCGCGACTTCCGGCTCGGCCGCACGTTCAGCGCGATCACCTGCCTGTTCTCCGCCATCGGCTACGCGCAGTCGGTCGACGAGCTGAACCAGACCCTCGAACGCCTGGCAGCACACCTCGAACCGGGCGGCGTGATGCTCCTCGAACCCTGGTTCACCCCGGACCAGTGGACTCCCGGCACGGTGCACCCGGGCATCGCGGGTGACGGCCATCGGCACGTCACGAGAATGTGCTACTCGCACCAGTCCGGCACCACCTCGACCATGACGATGCACTACATGCTCGGCGAACCCGGCGTCGGCATCCGGCACTGGACCGAGGAGCACGTCATGACCCTGTTCACGAACAGGCAATACCGCCGGGCGATCGACCGGGCCGGCTTCGGCGACGTCGAGTGGCTGCCCGGCTGGCGCGACCAGCGCCCCCGGATCGTCGCCGTCAAGCGGTCATGATTCGGCCTTGATGCGGCGCGCGAAGCGCACCACCCGCTCGGCCTGCACCCGCGCCGACGTGCGGTCTGCCGAGCGAAACGCACCTGCACGGTGGGATCCTACGGGCTTGACCTTGACACAGTGACAAGGTCTTCACTGTCGCCGAGGAGGTGGTCGCGATGGCCATACCGAACCAGGACACGGATACGATGCGAGCTCTCCAGGGGCTGGAGCACAGCAGCTCGTCGGTGCGACTGCGGGCAGCTTTGGCGGTCGGCACGACCCCGGACCCGGGGTTCGTCGACAAGCTCATCGAACGATGCGCGATCGAACCCGAATTCTCCGTGCGCGAAGCGCTCACGTGGGCACTGACCCGCCACGCAGCATCGGTGACGGTCCTAAAGCTTATCGATGAACTCCGCTCGCAGCGTGCGCAGGCGCGAAGCCAGGCGTTGCACACGCTGTCCAAGATCGGGGATCGGCAAGCGTGGCCGGCGATCACACGGGCGCTGCTGACCGACGCCGACGACGAGGTGGCGCGCAGCGCCTGGCGAGCAGCGGTCGTACTCGTGCCCGAGGGCGACGAAGCCGAGTTGGCCGGCGTGCTGGCGACGCAGTTCGGGCGCGGCGGGCGTGAGATGCGGTTGAGCCTGAGCCGGGCGCTGATCGCGCTCGGTGAGATGATCATTCCGATCCTGCGCGCCGCGATGGCGGATCTCGACCCTCGCGTGCGGCAGCACGCGATCGCCACGGAACGTCTGTCGCGCGACCCGGATGCCGGATTCGAGTTCGCGGTCGAGGAGGCGAAGCGCGTCGTGGCCCTCGGCAGGATCAGTCAGGAGGGATGATGGGCAGTGTTGATCGGTGATGTGGCACGACGGTCCGGGGTCAGCGCCCGCATGCTCAGGCATTACGAGTCGCTCGGCCTGGTGCGGCCGACGGGTCGAAGCGGCGCCGGCTACCGGGAGTACTCCAGCGAGGACATCCGGCGGATCTTCCATATCGAGAGCCTGCGGTCGTTGGGGCTGTCGCTGCGTGAGGTCAGGCGCGCGCTCGAGGACCCCGGCTTCACGCCCTCGGAGCTCATCGACGACCTCATCCGCAAGACGCGAACACGCATCGCGGCTGAGACGGAGCTGCTCACCGCACTGCGCCGGATCGATGCCGCGGAACCCGTCGCCTGGGAGGACGTCCTGCAGACCGTCGCGCAACTGCAGGCGTTGCGGTCGGAGAGCGCCGGGAAGCGCCAGCGCGCGGCCCTGTCCTCGGTCGCGGAGGCTCCGGCGCCGGTGGAAGCACTGGTCGAGGCGGTGCTGAGCGAGGCGGACCCGAACGTCGCCGGAGCCCTCCGCTGGGCCTTGGCGCAATCGGGCGACGGCGGATTGGCGTTGCTGACGGAGGGCCTCGGCGCTCCGGTGGCCGCGGTGCGCAAGCGCGCCGTCGAGTCCATCGCCGAGCTTCCGGGCGGCGAGGCGACCGCATCGCTGCGGGACGCCCTCGCGAACCCCGACATCGTGGTCCGCCGGTATGTGGCTCTGGCGCTCGGGGCACGCGGAGTGGCCGACGCGGTCCCGACGCTCATCGACATGGTCGTCGAGGAGGCGAACGACGTCGATGCGGCCGATGCGCTGAGCGCGCTGGCGAGCGATCCCGTGCTGGCGGATCAGATCGCTACCAGGCTCGTCGATCGCCTCACCCACGGCAGCGTCGCGTCGTCCGCACGCCGACGGCTGGCACAGGCGCTCGCGGACATCCCGGGGACCGCGGCGTCACGTGCCCTCGCGGACCTGTCGCGTGACGAGGACCGTGCCGTCGCGCTCACCGCGGCATACATTCTCAAGCTGCGCGACGAACGATGACGAATCCTTGTCAGTGCGAGCGCGGGCGGGCCAGGCCCGACTCGTAGGCGAAGACCACCGCGCCGATCCGGTCACGCAGCCGCAGCTTGGCGAGGATCCGGCCGACATGCGTCTTCACGGTCGTCTCGCCGAGGAACAGCCGCGCGGCGATCTCGGCGTTGCTCAGGCCGAGCGCGACCAGCCCGAGCACCTCCCGCTCCCGCCCGGTCAGCAGCTCACAGCGCTGGTCGGGCTCGGGCGCGGCCGACCCGGTCACGTACCGCTCCAGCAGCCGGCGCGTGACCGACGGCGCCACCATGGCTTCGCCGCGCAGCACGCCGCGGATCGCGACCAGCAGCTCGGCGGCGGGCGCGTCCTTGAGCACGAAGCCGTGGGCGCCGGCCCGCAGCGCGGCGTAGGCGTACTCGTCGAGGTCGAAGGTGGTGATCATGAGCAGCCGCGCGCCGGGCACGGTCGCGGCGATCCGCGCGGCCGCGGTCACGCCGTCAAGACCCGGCATCCGTACGTCGAGCAGCACGACGTCCGGCCGCAGCCGCTCGGCCAGGACGACCGCGGCGGCCCCGTCGGCGGCCTCGCCCGCCACGGTCAGGTCGGGCTGGCTGTCCACGACCATCCGCAGGCCGACCCGCATGAGCTCCTGGTCGTCGCAGATCAGTACCCGTGCCCCCACGTCATGATCGTGCCGTCGCCCGCCTGTGGGTGCGCTGTGTCCGGCTGAGAACCGGCTGTGGAGCCGCAGGGCAGCGTCGCGGCCACCCGGAAGCCGCCGCCGTCGACCGGGCCGGCCGTCAGCGTGCCGCCGGCGAGCGCGACCCGCTCCCGCATGCCGGCCAGCCCGCGCCCGGAGGACGGCAGGCCGGCGGTCGCGCCGGACGGGGCGACCGGCGCGGTCCCGCCGGTGTCGAGCACCTCGACGCGCAGGGTGCGGTGGCGTCCCGGGCGGCCGAGGTCGAGGAGGACGTCCGCGGAGGCGCCCTCGCCGGCGTGCTTGAGGACGTTGGTGAGGGCCTCCTGCACGATGCGGTACGCCTGGGCCAGCGTCTCGGGCGGCAGCCCGTCCGCGGTGCCGGTGCGGTGCAGCCCGGCGCCGCGGCGACGGACGAGATCCTCGAGGTCGGCGACGGTGCTCGCGTGCTCGTCCAGGGCGGCCAGCAGGCGGCGCAGCTCGTCCAGCGCGGCCCGCCCGGTGCTGCCGATCAGCTCGAGCGTCCGGTCGACGACGGCGGGGTCGGCGTGGCGCATGAGCCGGGCGCCCTCGGCGTTGAGCACCATGACGCCGACGCTGTGCGCGAGCACGTCGTGCAGCTCGCGGGCGATCCGGGCGCGTTCACCGGCCGCGGCCGCGGCGGCGAGGGCCCGGCGCTCCGCGGTCGCCCGAGCCTGCCGGGCGCGCATGTGCTCGCCGAGCAGCCACGCCAGGGCGAGCGCCAGGCAGAACCCCGCGGCGCCCCAGAGGGCGTCGATCCCGGGGTACCACCGCACGGCCCACGCCACGAAGAACCCGCCGCCGGCCGCGGCCGCGATCGCCGCGGCCCCGCGCCGGCCCAGCTGCGCCAGCGTGCCCACCATGACCAGGACGGCGAGGTGGCCGAGGGGCAGGTGCGTGCGCCAGACCGTGGCGAGCAGCCCCAGCCATGCCGCCCCGAGCACGACCGCCGCCGCGGCGAGCGGCCGGCGGCGCCGCCACAGCAGCGCCGACACGAGCACCACGAGCAGCGCCACCTGTACCTCGCGTGGCCGCCCGTCGGGCAGGGCGGTCAGCGACACCGCCGCCAGTACCGCGACGAGCGCCGCGTCGCGCGTCAGCAGCAGCCCCGCAATCCCGTACACCAGCCCCACGATACGGCCCGTTCCTCCCGTGGGAGGACGACCGCGGGCCCACGGGAGGACGAGCGGTTACGGCGGGCGTTCGTAGCGTGCCAGCATGTCGATCTTCCGGGAATTCCTGCTGCATCCGCGGACGACCGGCGCGATCGCGGCGAGTTCGCCCGCGCTCGCCCGGGCGCTCACCGACGGCCTGGGCCTGGAGCGCGCTCGCGTCGTCGTCGAGCTCGGCCCGGGTACGGGTCCGGTCACCGCCGCGATCCTGGCTCGGATGGCGCCCGGGGCGCGGCTCGTCGCGGTGGAGGCCAACGGGCGGCTGGCCGAGGCGCTGCGCCGGCGGTACCGAGGCCACCCGGTCGATGTCGTGCACGACTCGGCCGAGCGGCTCCCGGGTCTCGTCGACGCCCCCGTCGACGCCGTCGTGTCGGGGCTGCCGTGGACCGTGCTGCCCCGGCCGCTGCGGCGCCGGATCCTCGACGCGGTCGGCGCGGTCCTCGCCCCGGACGGCGGATTCACCACGTTCGCGTACGTCCACGCGGCGTGGACCCCGCCGGCCCGGCACTTCGCGGCCGAGCTCGGTGCCCGGTTCCGGACGCTGGAGCGCACGCCGCCGGTGTGGGCCAATCTCCCGCCCGCCTTCGTGCACCGCGCGACCGGCCGCCGCGAACCGGCGGGATCTCCCTCGGCCGCGGCCGGACGTCGTGCTGGTGGCGCCGGCCCGTCGGGGTCCGGGCTCAGCGCACGCCGTGCATCAGGCGGCGGATCAGCGGGGTCAGCGCGGCGATGACGGTGCCGAGCAGGATCGCGGCGAGGCCGAGCACCGAGAAGTACGGGACCTCGTGGGCGGGGTCGTAGTGGGCGGCGAGCGCGCCGGCGGCGGCGGTGCCGAGGGCCACGGACAGGAAGAAGAGCGCGACCATCTGGGTGTGGAAGGCGTCCGGGGCGAGCTTCGTCGAGAGCGACAGGCCGACCGGCGACAGCAGCAGCTCGGCGATCGTGAGCACGAAGATGACCCCGACGAGGCCGGGCAGCGGCGCGCCGCCCCGCCCGGTGCCGGCCATCGGCAGGAACAGCAGGAACGCCACGCCCATGATGACGGTACCGGCGGCGAACTTCACCGGGGTGGAGGGCTGCCGGTCGCCCAGCCGCGTCCACAGCGCCGCGAACACGCCCGACAGGACGATGATGAAGACCGGGTTGATCGACTGCACCCACGACACGGGCATCTGCCAGCCGAACAGGTCGCGGTTCAGGCGCTTGTCGGCGTAGACGGTCAGGACCGTGAACTGCTGCTGGTACAGCGACCAGAAGCCGGCGCTGGCCACGAACAGCGGGATGAACGCGAGCACCCTGTCTCGCTCGACCCGGTCGACGGCGCGGCCGGTGAGGATGACCGCGAAGTAGGCGACGGCCGCCGCGGCGCTGAGCACGACCACGACGGCCGCCAACCGGCTCGCGGCCAGCACGCCCGAGACGGCGAGTACGGCGACGAGGGCCGCCCCGGCCGCGACGATCCCGGCCGCCAGCGGCAGCCGCGTGCGCGGCAGCGGGCGCGGCACCTCGTTGGCTTGCGGGGGCAGCCGCTTGCGGCCGCGGGCGTATTGCGTGAGCCCGAGCCCCATGCCCAGGGCGGCGAGCGCGAAGCCGTAGTGGAAGCCCAGCCGCTGCTGCAGCAGTCCGGTCAGCAGGGGCCCGGCGAACGCGCCGACGTTGACCCCGAGGTAGAACAGCGAGAACCCGGCGTCGCGGCGGGGGTCCCGCGCGTCGTAGAGCGAGCCGACCAGCGAGGTGGCGTTGGCCTTGACGCCGCCGCTGCCCAGCGCGATGCCGACCAGCCCGAGCCCGACGCCGGTCAGGCCCGGGACCAGGGCGAGGCAGACGTGCCCGATCATGACGAGCACGGCGCTGCCGAACAGGACGCGCTCGCTGCCGACGATCCGGTCGGCGAGCCAGGCCCCGCCGATCGTGGAGAGGTAGACGAAGCCGCCGTACGCGCCGACGATACTCGTCGCGGTCGCCTCGTCGATGCCGAGCCCGCCGCGGGCGGCGCTGTAGTACAGGTAGATCAGCAGGATGCCCTGCATGCCGTAGAACGAGAAGCGTTCCCACAGCTCGACCCCGAACAGGCTGGCCAGCACCCGCGGCTGGCCGAAGAACGTGCGCTCGCGCGCCGGTGCGTCGGCTGTGACCATGCCGGACGGCTACCCAGCTTCGCGCCGCCCACCCCTGTCCGCGCCGGCGGGCCGCGGCCGGTCCACTCAGGACACCCCGACCGGGCGGTAGTCGGGCAGGGTGCGCACCCACGCGGCGGTCTGCGCCAGGCCGGCCTCCAGCGGCACGGGTACGACGTCGGGGAACAGGCCGCGGAGGCGCTCGGTGTCGGCCTGGGCGTCGCGGGCGTCGCCGGGGCGCGGCGGATCGTGCTCGAGCTCGACGGGGACGCCGAGGGCGGCGCCGACATGGGCGGCCAGGTCGAGCACGCGGACGCGGGTGCCGAAGGCGAGGTTGACCGGCCGCGGGGACGTGACGCGGCGCAGCACCGCGTCGGTGAGCACCCGCACGACGCTGCCGACGTAGGTGAAGTCGCGGGTCTGCCGGCCGTCGCCGTGGATGCGCAGCGGGCGCCCGCGCAGGGCGGCGTCCATGAAGGACGGCACGACGGCGGCGTAGGCGTGGCCGAGGGCCTGCAGCGGGCCGTAGACGTTGAAGAAGCGGAAGGCGAGGCAGGGCAGGTCGAAGGCGGCGCCGTACGCCATGGCGTAGCCCTCGGCGGCGAGCTTGCTGGCCGCGTAGGGGCTCAGCGGCATGGCGGCGAGGTCCTCGCGCCTGGGCAGGGTCGGGTTGGCGCCGTACACCGACGACGAGGAGGCCATCACCATGTGAGTGCCGCGGCGGCGGCAGGCCTCCAGCACGTAGAGGGTGCCGGTGGCGTTGGCGTCGTGGCTGGCGACCGGGTCCGCCATCGAGCGGGGTACCGAGGGTCGGGCGCCGAGGTGCACGACGCTGTCGGCGCCGGCGACGACGTCCTCCAGCAGCGGGCGGTCCAGGATGGACCCCTTGACGAGCTCGGCATCGACGCCGTCGAGGTTGGTCGCCGAGGAGGTGCTGAGGTTGTCGAGGGCGACGACGTGGCTGATCCCGGGGTGGGCGGCGAGCTCGCGGCACAGGTTCGCCCCGATGAATCCGGCTCCGCCGGTGACGACGATTCGCACGTGCTGCACCCCTTCGCTGGTGATCTCGGCTTCGATCACGCAGCGTATTCCACCAATCGCTCCAATTGTGGCAATTCAGGCACTATCGTCGCCTTGTGTGACGCGCCACGGTCGGCGGGACCGGCGGTGCGGGACCGGCCCGGGAGCGGTGGCTCCCGGGCCGGTCGGACACTCAGGTGCCGTAGACCTGGAACGTGAACAGCGAGTAGCCCCACGGGGTGGCGCGGGTCGTGCCGTAGATGCGCACGTACCGCGCGGACGCGTTCAGGCCGGTGTTGTCGTCCACGCCGCCGTCGCCGCCGGTGATGGACCGGACCGTGGTCCAGGTGGTGCCGTTGGCCGAGGTCTGGATCTGGTACGCCGAGGCGTACGCCGCCTCCCAGAGCAGCCGGACCCGGTTGATGGTGCGGGTGGAGCCGAGGTCGACCTGGATCCACTGCGGGTCGGAGAACGCGCTGGACCACCGCGTGGTCGTGGACGCGTCCACCGCGTTGGAGGCGGGGTAGCTGGCGTTCTCCACGCTGGAGGCCGTCGCCGGGCGGTTCAGCGCCAGGTCGGTCTGCTGCGGAGGCTGGCTGCCGACCGAGCAGTCACCGACGCCCTGCGCGGCGTAGCGGATGCCGCCGAGCAGCAGCGTGCGGATGCCCGCCTCGGAGTAGCTGGACTGGGTGTGACCCAGACCGGTGTAGAAGGACCGGCCGCCGTCGTAGGCCCGGCACCAGGTGTTGGGGTGGTCGGCGCCCATCGTGCCACCGCTGTACGTGGACTCGTCCAGCGTGGTCAGCACGTGCACCTGGGAGCGGGGGTTGGTGCGGTAGTTGTACCACTCGTCGGTGCGCGACCAGGCGGCCGGCAGCCCGGCCGTGGCCGGGTGCGTGGCGTCGGCGATGCGGACCGTCGCGGTCTGGATCGCCGGGTGGCTGGAGAAGTACGCCCCGACGAGGTTGCCGTACCAGGCCCAGTCGTACTCGGTGTCGGCCGCCGCGTGCACGCCGACGTAGCCGCCGCCGGCGCGGATGTAGTTCTCGAACGCCGTCTGCTGCGTGGCGTTGAGCACGTCACCGGTGGTGGACAGCCAGATGACCGCCTTGAACCGGGCCAGGTTGGTGGCGTTGAACTGGGCCGCGTCCTCCGTCGCCTCGACCGAGAAGTTGTTCGCCGCGCCCAGCTGCTGGATCGCGGTGATGCCGGTCGGGATCGAGTCGTGCCGGAACCCGGCGGTCTTGCTGAAGACCAGCACCGAGAAGTCCGGCGCGGCGTGGGCCGGCACCGCGGTGAGGCCGAGGGCGGCGGTGACGATGGCGAGGCAGAAAGCCAGTCTGCGCAACATGATCGGTGTCTCCCTTCCTGTTGTGGCGGTACGGTTCAGGAGCCGTAGACCTCGAAGCTGAACAGCGAGTAGCCCCACTGGGTGGCACGGGCCGTGCCGTAGATGCGCACGTACCGCGCCGGAGCGTTCAGGCCGGTGTGGTCGTCCACGCCGCCGTCGCCGCCGGTGATGGACCGGACCGTGGTCCACGTGGTGCCGTTGGCCGAGGTCTGGATCTGGTACGCCGAGGCGTACGCCGCCTCCCACAGCAGCCGCACCCGGCTGACCGTGTAGGTGGCGCCGAGGTCGACCTGGATCCACTGCGGGTCGGAGAACGCGCTGGCCCACCGCGTGGTCGCGGACGCGTCCACCGCGTAGGAGGCCGGGTAGGCCGCCGACTCGGTGCTGGACGCCGTCGCCGGCTTGTTCAGGGCCAGGTTGGTGGCGGCGGGCGGCGCCGTGCCGGTGACGAACGTGAAGCTGTCCAGGTCGAACAGGGCGGCCGTGCCGGTGCCGGCGAAGGTGACGTACAGCGAGGTGGTGCCCGCCGGCGCGCCGCTGATCGCGCCGGTCACGGTCGCGAACGTCTCCCACGATCCGGTCGACGTCACCGTCGCCGAGCCGATGATCGGGCCGGTCGGCGAGCCGGTGCGGAACTGCAGCGTGCCGCCCGCGCCGCCGGAGGAGACCCGGGCGGTGAACGAGGTGGCGTTGCTGAGGTTGTACGGGTCGAACTGAATCCAGTCGCCGTTGTTGATGTCACCGACGGTCATGCCGCCCTCGGCCGCGGCCTTGCTGTACTTGTTGACCCCGGACGACGTCTTGTAGTGCTCGGCCTGCCGGCGCTTGGGCGCCAGGATGCTCTGCGTGTGCGTGGTCAGGCCGCCGTTGTCGGTGTACGAGGCGTCGAAGATCGGGAAGATGTTCGCCGCGTCGTCGTGCTCACCGTCGACCGGGATGGTGATCGTGCCGGAGCAGCCGGTCTGCGAGGTGATCTGGTGCGCGTGCTGGTCGTGGCCGAGCACGTACGCCATCGTCACGCGCGAGCAGTCGATCGTGCCGTCCTCCGGGTCGGTGACGGTGACGCTCCACGGGACGCTCTCACCGAAGGCCGTCAGCCGCCCGGCCGCCGGGGTGTTGACGATGACCGTCGGGGCGGTGTTGCCGACGCTGATCGGCACGCTGGCCGTGCCGGTGGCGCCCTGCGGGTCACGCACCGTCAGGGTGGCGACGTAGTTGCCGTTGGTGGAGTACGTCTTGGTCGGGTTGGCCGCCGTCGACGTGGTGCCGTCGCCGAACGTCCACGAGTACGTCAGCGCGCCGCCCTCGGGGTCGGACGAGCCGGCCGAGGAGAAGTTCACCGTCAGCGGGGCCGCGCCCGACGTCTTGTTGGCGCTCGCCACCGCGGTCGGGGCACGGTTGCCGCCGGTGCCGACGTAGTCGTAGCGGTAGATCGCCGAGAAGGCGTCACCGTTGAAGAAGCCGGTGCCGTAGTCCAGGACGTACAGCGACCCGTCGGGGCCGAACTGCATGTCCATGACCTGCTTGCCGTTCCACGGGAAGTTGTCGATCGCGCCCGGCGACCCGTCCGCGTTGACCGCGATGGGCTTGATCCAGCCGCGGCCGAACTCGCCGGCGAAGAACATGCCGTCCAGCGCCTGGGGGAACTTCGTCGTCGACGGGTTGCTCGCGTTGTACCGGTAGACCGGGCCGGCCATCGGCGACTCGGATCCGCCGCCGAACGCGGGCGGGCTGCCGGCATCCCCGGCGTAGCGGATCCAGGCGGGCTTCGCCGCGGGCAGCGTGGTCAGGCCGGTGTTGCGGAAGGAGTTGTTCGTCGCGCCGCCGGCGCAGTTGAACTTCGGTCCGCTCGCGTTGGTCGCGAAGTCCCACTTGTTGTAGGTCTCGGAGGTGGTGTTCGTGCCGGTGCAGTACGGCCAGCCGTAGAAGCCGGGCCCGGTGACCCGGTCGAACTCCACCTGGCCCGACGGGCCGCGGTTGGGGTCCGTCGTGCCCGCGTCCGGGCCGTAGTCGCCGACGTAGACGACGCCCGTCGCCTTGTCGACGCTCATCCGGAACGGGTTGCGGAAGCCCATCGCGTAGATCTCCGGCCGGGTCTTCGCGGTGCCGGGCGCGAACATGTTGCCGGCCGGGATCGAGTACGACCCGTCCGCGTTGACCTTGATCCGCAGGACCTTGCCGCGCAGGTCGTTGCTGTTGGCGGCGGTACGCTGTGCGTCGTAGGCCGGGTTGCGGGTCGTCCGCTCGTCGAGCGGCGAGTACCCGGCCGACTCGAACGGGTTGGAGTCGTCGCCGGTGGACAGGTACAGGTTGCCCTGGGCATCGAAGTCGATGTCCCCGCCCACGTGGCAGCACATGCCGCGGCTGGTGGGGATTTCCAGGACGGTGACCTGGCTGGCCGTATTGACCGTGTAGTCGGCGTTGAGCGTGAAGCGCGAGAGCCGGTTCACGCCCGTCCAGGTCGCCCAGTCCGCGGCGGTACCGTTGGCCGGCGCGTCGCCCGCCGGGGTGTTCAGCGGCGGGGCGTAATACAGGTAGATGTAGCGGTTGGACGCGAAGTTCGGGTCCGCCGCGACGCCCTGCAGCCCCTCCTCGTCGTGGGTGTACACGGGGATGTTGGCGATCACCGACGTGCTGCCGCTCGCGGTGGTGCGCCGCAGCGTGCCGTTGCGGGCGGTGTGCAGGACCGAGCGGTCCGGCAGCACCGTGATGGCCATGGGCTCGCCCAGCGCGGCCACGCCTTTGGCCAGCGTGACCTGCTGGAAGTCCGCCGGGTTGATGGCCGCCGCGGCCGGGGCCGCCGGTGCGGTGAGCACGCTGAGTCCAGCGGCCACCGGGAGCAGCGCGGCCGCCATTGGCCACAATCGATTTCGTGCGGGATTTCGGTTCACATCTTCCCTTCCTGACTGAACTCGCCAGGCAGGGCGCGCGCCGCCGCGCCGTAGCCGGGGGTGGTCGCGATTCGACCTCCGTCGCGAACGCCTCCGCCTCCGCGCCGAACGGATCGTGCAGAGAACGCTTTCTCAGGCCCGTGGGAGCCACACTATGAGGTTCCGATAGAGGTGTCTAGATGTTTCGACGGAACTGACGAAACTTTCGTGGACTCAGCCGAAAGCGTCACCCTCAGCCACACACTCAGCCACGGCGTGGTTACGCCGGTCGATGTGACGGCGCGGCAGCGCCCGGGGTTGCCGGCCTCACCCGCAGCCGTCGAAGCCACCGTCCACGGGCTCGTGCCGCCACTCGACGCGGGCGAGGTCCTCGGCCGCCAGCTGCGTGCGAGCGTACGCACGGAACTTGTCCAGGACCTCCGGCTCAGCCGCGACGAAGCGCACCCTGGCGCCGGGAACGGCGCGGAGCTGGTCGAGCCGCCCGCGCAGCTCCCGGGTCAGCCCGTCGAGCCGCGCGCGGGCACGCTCGCCCCACCGCACGGCGGCCCCGGACGCGTCCTCGTCATCGACGTAGGTGAGCGTGCCCTGGTCGCCGACCCGCGCGCCCCACAGCAGCCACGCGTTGCCGCCGCCCTCGGCCTCGACGAGCACATGGGCGCCGCCCTCGTGGCGGTACCCGTGGAAGTCACGATCGCCGACACGGTACTCCCGGCCACGCCGCACACCGGTGACCTGCTCCTGGTAGACCTGCCGGTCCCGGGCGGCGACGCGGTCGACGGGGTGCCACCGCCCGGGCCCGCCGCCGGCGCCGATCGGCTGCAGGCACCGCGGCGCACCGGCCTCGACGCTCGGCGCCGGCGAGGCTCCCGGGCCGTTCCCCGCCGCCGAGCCGAGCCGGTCGATGAGGTGCTGGACGTCGGCCTGCAGGAGCGCCCGGGAGGCCGCCTGGGCCCGCGCCTCGACGATGTAGCTGTGACCGGCCGTCGCGACCGGCAGCGTATAGGTGGCCGAGCACCGCGCGGCGGCCCGCCCGCCGACCGGCATCGACACCAGCTCGGTGCAGGTCTTCAGCGGCCCGCCGTCAAGGGTCAAGTCGATGGTGACCGCGGCGTGGGCCTGCCGGACCGGATGGACATAGGGCGAGCGCCCCGTCACCGTGTTACTGAGCGTGACCACGGCCAGGCACGACGTCTGCCCGCACGGCCCGACCTGGATCTGACCATCGATGGCGAAGCCGACCCGCGGGTCGGACGCGTCCACGAGCCCGGCGACCCGCCGCTTGACGATCTGGAGAAACTCGCCGGTCTCGGCGCGGCTCAGCGGGGCCAGGTCGAGCGCCAGCCCGCCGGACGGCGCCCGTGCGGGCACGAACGTGGCTCCCCCGCCGCTGTCGTGCCGGCCGCTGCGCGGCGACGGGCTCGCCGGCGGCGCCGCGGAATCGGAGGCCGCCGGCGCGGACGCGCCGGACGACGGCCGCGCGGAGGGACCCGCCGATGCCGGCGCGGAAGGAGCGGACGCGGCCGGCGCGGATGGATCGGCGCCGTCCGACTCGACGCGGACGACCCGGGCCGGCACAGCCGTGCTGATCCAGACCACGGTGTCGCCGACGTGCACCTGCCGGGCCTCGACCCCGCCGACCGTGCCCACGTCGCCGAGCCGGGGCAGCTCCCCGGCGGCCGGCTCGGCCCGGTCGTCGCCGCCGTTGGGCAGCAGGTCGGCGGCGAGCACCTGCGGGATCAGCTCCCGCGGGTCGAAGCCGAGCGTGTCGAAGTCGATCCGCACCCACGCGTCGCCGTAGTCGCCCGCGGAGCCGGGGGCGCGGACCGCGGACCAGAACGCGGCGTCGCCACGGGCGAAGGCGCCGTCGTCGCCGAGGTCGAGCAGCTCGCCGCGGCCGCCGCCGACGTCGACGGTGGCCGCGGTGATGCCGTCGCCGGTGACCCGGCCGTCGACCCGCACCCCCTGCCCGTCGCGGGTGGTCACCGTGCCGCTGTAGTGCTGCGCCGGCGCGGCGCGCAGGTTGCCGGTGGCCTCCACGAGCAGCTCATACGCCAGGCGGCGGGTCGGGTCCACGCCGGACCTGCCCGCGTCGTCGTCCCGCCGGCCGCCGCCGGCCACCAGGTATGCACCCACACCGATGACCGAAGCGGCGATCGCGGCGACCGCGGTCACAATGACCCGCCAGCGCCGGCCCGGAGGCGACGACGGCGACGCGGCTGCCCGCCGTGACGGCGGCGCCCAGGCGAGCGGCTGCCACGGATGCCACTGTGGCGGTGGTGCTGGCGGTTCCTCAGGTCCTTGCGGCGACGACATGCCGACCTCCCCCATGTCTCGGCACGCGCCGATGCTATCCGAACCTGCCCACTCGCCCGGAAGCCGAACGACGTGTGGTGATGTGACAGTTACGGATCGTCCGCCGGCCCGAATTCCGCCATGACCGTCACGACCTCGGCGCGTACATGATGACCGCGACGCCGATCAGGCAGATGGCGGCCCCCAGCAGGTCGTAGCGGTCCGGCCGGAAGCGGTCGACGACCATCGCCCAGCCGAGGGAGCCGGCGACGAACACCCCGCCGTACGCGGCGAGGATCCGGCCGAAGGCAGCGTCGGGCTGCAGCGTGGCGACGAAGCCGTACGCGCCGAGGGCCGCGACGCCGGCACCGATCCACAGCAGCCCCTTGTGCTCACGCACGCCCTGCCAGACCAGCCACGCGCCGCCGATCTCGGCGAGCGCGGCGAGCACGAACAGCAGTACGGAGCGGATCGTCGTCATGTGGTTATCGCACCATGCCTCCGCTCGGCAGCCGCAGCCGCAGGTCACAGTGAGCGGCCCGTCACGACGCGCGCCCGGCGAGCGCGGCAAGCCCGACGAGCACGTCGGCGTACCGGTCCGGGACCTCGATGTCGAGGGTGAGCGCCTCGCCCTCGGCGGCGGGCCGCGGCGTGACGGTGAAGGCGAAGAAGGAGCAGCAGGCGGTCTCCCGCGCGGCCAGGTCCCGCACGGTGGCCTCCAGCCCGGCCGGGCCGGTCAGGTGCATCCGCGCGTGGGTCGGCGCGATCGGCTCGACCCGGTGTACCGCGGCGGCGAACAGGGCGTCGAACTCGGCGAGCCGCAGCGGCCGCTCGGCCGTGGGCAGCGTGCTGGCATCGGGTACGTCGAACGACATCGAAACTCCTCGACCGGGTTGTCCGGCGCCGCGGCGGCGCCGTCCACCCGACGGTAAGCCTGTACCCGGGCACCGATTGCAACTCCCGGTCCCGCCGCGGCGGGCGGGCTGATATGAGTTGGCCATGACGGAAGAGACGATTGGGATCGATGTCGTCCGCGGCGCGCTGGTCGAGGCCTGTCCCGGCGTCCGGGTCGGGGGCATCCGCCGGCTCGAGGCCGGCTACACCAGCCGGCAGTGGGTCGCCGACACGGACGAGGGGCCACTGCTGGTCAAGACGCCGGTGCGGGAGAAGGATCCCGAGCACCTGCGGCGGCTGATCGCCACGACCCGGCGGGCGAGCGAGGGTGGCGTGCCGGTGGTGCGGTTCCGCGCCTTCGTGCCCTGGAGCGCGCCGCTCGGCGCGCCGCTGCTCGTCCAGGAGTATCAGGACGGCACGCCCGCGAACGACGCCTGGGAGTCGATGGATCCGGCCCGGCGCCTGGCGTTCGCGGGTGACTTCGGGCGGCTGGTCGGGCGGATCCACGCCTGCCGCGGGCCGTGGTTCGGCGACGTCCTCGGCACCGAGACGTACCCGGACGTCCGGGCGTACCTGCACGCCCTCGTCGACGCACGACTGGCCGAGGCGCCGGAGGACCTCACGTCGGCCGGGCGCGGCGGCGTGGCCGCGGCGCTGCACCGGGCAATCGACGGCGTGGACCCGGATTGCGTACCGTCGCTGACCCACGGCGACCTGTGGCGCCAGAACCTCGTGCTCCGCGACGGGCGCATCGCGTGCGTGCTCGACTTCGAGCACGGTCGCTACGCGGACCGGTTCCTGGACTTCGGCAAGCTCGACGAGCACGTCTTCGCCGGCTTCCCCGAGGGACGGGAGGCGTTCCTGGAAGCATACGACGAGGTATGCGCGCGGCCGGAGGACTGGCAGTCCCGGGTCCGGCTCGGCAACGCCGTGCACGCGCTGTCGATGAGCGTCTACTTCCTGCGCTGGACCCCGAGGTTCGCGCCGCAGTACGTCCGCGAGCTGGACGAGTGGCTCGCGGGGGCCTGACGGCCGTCGCGTCGACGCTTGCATCGGTATGACACAGGCGGTACCAATGGGAAACCTTTCCATCATCGAAAGATTTCCGCGGAGGGAACGTCATGGGATCTCGGATCGCGGCGGCGATCACCGGCCGGGCCGGTGCGGTCCTGGTCCTGCTGGTGGCGGCCGGCCTGTCCGCGCTGGCGTTCGTCGCCTCGCCGGCCCAGCCGGCAGCCCGGCCCACCGACGGGCTACCGGCCGGCAAGCAGTCCACCCGGGTCACCGAGCTCGCCGACCGCTTCCCGAGCGGCCGCACCCAGACCGCCCTCGTGGTGTACGAGCGGGCCGCGGCGGCGCTGACCGACGGCGACCGCGCGGCGATCGAGGCGGCCCGCACCGCGCTGGCCGGGATCGCGCCCGGCGGCCGGGTGGCGCCCGCGGTGCCGTCCGGCGACGGCCGGGCCGCGCTCGTCGCCGTGCCGCTGCCCGACGGCGGCGGCGCGGCTACCTCCGAAGCGGTCGAACGGGTCCGGGCCGCGGTGCGCACCGGCGCGGCCGCGCCGCCGGACGGGCTCACCGTCCAGGTGACCGGCGGGCCTGCGTTCGGCCGGGACATCGCGGCGGCCTTCGACGGTGCCGACGTCACCCTGCTCGCCGCGACGGCGATCGTGGTCGCGATCCTGCTGTTGGTCACGTACCGCAGCCCGGTGCTGTGGCTGGTCCCGCTGCTGGTGATCGGCGTCGCCGATCAGGTCGTGGCCAAGCTGCTGCCCTGGGTCGCCCGGGTCGCCGGGCAGCCCACCGAGGGCCAGGTCAGCGGCATCGTCTCGGTGCTGGTCTTCGGCGCCGGGACCGACTACGCGCTGCTGCTCATCGCCCGGTACCGCGAGGAGCTGCGCCGCACCGACGACCGCCGCCGAGCGATGGCGGCCGCCCTGCGCGGCGCCACGCCCGCGATCGTCGGCAGCGCTACCACCGTCGTCCTGGCGCTGCTCACGCTGCTCGCCGCGGTGCTGACCACCAACCGCACGCTCGGCGCGGCGGCCGCGCTCGGCGTCGTGGTGGCCCTGCTCTTCAGCCTGGTCGTGCTGCCCGCCGCGCTGGTGTGCCTGCCCCGCGGCGTGTTCTGGCCGTTCGTGCCCACATCCCGCTCTCGGCCGGGTCGGGCGAGCCGGTGCGG
>NZ_JBEPDB010000050.1:0-64684 GCF_040300025.1 Dactylosporangium sp. NPDC000555
ATGTCGCTCATCTGTATCCCCTTGAAGTCTTCGTCGTCGCCGTTGAGAAGAACAGTAGGGGCACCGAGATCACGACGAATCCCGGAAACGTGCCAGTGGTTTCATGGAGCCGTGGTCACACGGTTCGTCAATGGCGGGCTGGTCTTCGACGTCGATGATCTCGGCGACCCCGGCGCGCCGGGCGTCGTGCTGCTGCACGGGTTTCCGCAGGACCGCACCGCGTGGGCCGGTGTGGCGCCGGTGCTCGTCGCCGAGGGCCTGCGGGTGCTGGCGCCGGACCTGCGCGGCTACTCGCCCGGTGCCAGCCCGCGGGACCGCCGGCAGTACACCCTGGATCTCCTCGCCACCGACGTGCTGGCGCTGGCCGACCAGGCCGGGCTGGCTCGGTTCGACCTCGTCGGGCACGACTGGGGCGCGGCGCTCGCGTTCCACGTCGCCGGCAGCTTCCCCGACCGGGTGCGCACGCTGACCGCGCTGTCGGTGCCGCACCGCGGGGCCTGGGCCCAGGCGGCGCTGCGCAGCACGCAGCTGTGGCACTCGGCGTACATCGGCTTCTACCAGCTCCCCCGGCTGCCCGAGCGCGGGCTGGCCCGGGGCATCGCGGGCCGGCTGCGGCGCAGCGGGCTCGACGAGGAGCACGCCCGCCGCTACGCCGAACGCGGGGCGCGCGGCGGGCTGGACGCGGCGCTCAACTGGTACCGCGCGATGACCCTGCCGGGCGGCAAGCGGTTCCCCAGAGTCACGGTGCCGACCCTGTACGCCTGGGGCGACCGGGACGGGTTCGTGACCGAGCGGCTGGCTCGCCTCTGCGGCGGGTGGGTCGACGGGGAGTACACCTTCGAGATCCTGCGCGGCGTGAACCACTGGATCCCGGAGCTGCACCCCCGCCGGGTCGCCGAGCTGGTGCTCAGCCGGCGCCGCTGATCGCGCGCACGTCCCAGACCCAGACGCCGTCGACGGCCCGGCCGGGGGCCACCTCGGGGGCGACGAGCTTGTCGATCGTCTCGCGGATGACGTTCTCGTTACGGTAGCCGACGACCATCACGATGTTGGTCGCCTTCCAGAACTTCAGGTCGGCGCGCATGTCGGCGCGCGCCTCTGCGGTGACGTTGGGCGAGGTCAGGTCGCCTCTGATCCGGTTGAGGTACGCCACGGTCTCGCGCACGCCCGGCCCGAAGTGCGCGGACTTGTCCTCCGGAACGGTGTCGTTCGGCCCGAGGAAGTAGCCGGCGGTGAGCTTCACCTCGAAGTTGGTCTCGATCGACCAGCGCATCATCAGGATGTTGTCGTTCCAGCCGCCCGGCAGCGGCGCGACCACCGGGTTGGGGGGCAGCTTCGTGCGCCAGTTGCCATCGGTGAACAGCGCCGGCAGCGCGGGGCGGTCGGAGACGTGATGCGGCTTTGGGAAGAGCGGCAGGATGGCGGCGAGGATCGCGAGGCCCCACACCGCGGCGGCCAACGGGCGCTGCCGCATCGGGGCTGGGGCGGGTGCCGCCAGGCGCCGGGGCGTGGCGACGGACGCTTCGACCACCAGCAGCCTGCCGTCGCCCAACGGGCGGTCGCTTGACGGGCCATCGCTCGACGGACCCGAGCCGACGAGCGCGAGGACCGGGTCCGGTTCGGGCTCGGGGGCCTTGATGGAATTACCGGAATTACCGGGATTGACGGGCTCAGTCGGCGCCGCGCCAGGCCGCATGCGGTCCACGACGAGCCGGTCGATCATGTGTGCCAGGCCGATGCCGACGACCACGGTGACGATGAGCCCAAGCCGGGCCGGCACGATCGAGTCGAACAGCGGCAGCTTGCTGATCCAGTACCACGGACCGTGGTAGCCGGTGCGGTCGACGGCGTCGAAGCGCAGGACGCTGCCGAGCGAGCCGACGACGAAGACGAAGCCGGTGATGGCCAGCGCGCGGATGAGCCGGTTGCGCCGCAGGGCGATCGCGCCGGCGACCAGCAGCAGGACGAGCGGCCAGCCGAAGAAGCTGTTCTCCTCGGACGCGTTGTCGCGGTTGAGCCGGGCGGCCTCGGCGACGTCGCCGACGATCGAGTTGCGGCTGAACGTGACGAAGGAGAGTACGTCGAGGTTGATGCTGCGCACGCCCTGGTCGAGGCCGTGGTACGACTGGGGCCCGGTGAACTGGAAGTACAGCGGATAGGCCAGGACCGCACCGGCCACGAGCAGGGTCACCCCGCACTTGGGCAGCATGACCCTCGCGTGACCGGGCAGTTCGCGCCAGGGCACGTAGGCGAGGATGAACACGGCCAGCGTCAGCGCGGTGAAGAACAGTAGTTCCTCGTTGATGCCCGCCTGGGCGACGACGAGGGCGGCGAGGACCAGGCCGTGGCGCCAGACCTTGCCGGGCTGCCGCATCCGCAGTACCGCGGCCACGATGAAGGGAACCAGGTACTGCCCGGCGATGTTCGGGTGGCCGATCGTCTGCGACATCATGCCCGGAGCGAAGCCAAGGAAGGCACTGGCGACGCCCGCGGCGAGGCGCGAGCGGCCGAAGTCGCGGGTGAGCACCCAGTACCAGGCGGCGGCGGTGCCGGCCAGCGCCAGCGTCGTGATGATCGCGAACGTGACGCCCGTGCCGAGCCAGAGCGTGATCGGGGTCAGCGGGAGCGCCAGCGTCAGGATCGACGTGTTGGCCATCAGGTTCACGCCGAGCGGCGAGTTGACGTCGTCGGAGAAAAACGGCGACTCACCCTGGGTGAACACGTGAGTGGCGTGGGTGAGGAACCACTCGAACACGAAGTTGTCCTGGAAGTTGAACGTCAGGTAGCGCCCGTTGGGATCAGCCCAGAGTCGATGCAGCGCATACACAGCGCCGAGAAGATAGCCCAGCGTTACCAGCGCGTCGACTGCCCTGCTGGAAAGTCGCCCCCGAACCGTCACCCGAGGGAGTGTAGGTGAACTGGGCTATCACCCAGGACATGCTGCGGCGAGCGTGCTGACAGGTCGCATGTGGACAGGCGTCGCCCCTGGCGGCAAACCCGGAAGACCGCAAAAGTGCACGTTCGGTATCGTCCAACGTGACGGAAACGGCCTTGAGAAGGTGGACACAGATGGTCCTGAAGATGTCCTCGCTGTTCCTTCGGACGCTGCGCGAGGATCCCGCCGACGCCGAGGTGACCAGCCATCGGCTGCTGGTCCGCGCGGGTTACGTGCGCCGCGTCGCGCCGGGCATCTTCACCATGCTGCCGATGGGTCTGCGCGTGCTGCGCAACATCGAGCAGGTGATTCGCGAGGAGATGGACGGGATCGGCGGCCAGGAGCTGGAGTTCCCCGCGCTGCTGCCGCGCGAGCCCTACGAGGCGACCGGGCGCTGGACGGAGTACGGCGCCAACCTCTTCCGCCTCAAGGACCGCCGGCAGGCCGACTACCTGCTCGGGCCGACCCACGAGGAGATGTTCACGCTCGCCGTGAAGGACATGTACTCCTCGTACAAGGACCTGCCGCTCACGCTGTACCAGATCCAGACGAAGTACCGCGACGAGGCGCGCCCCCGGGCCGGCGTGCTGCGGGGCCGCGAGTTCGTCATGAAGGACTCCTACTCCTTCGACGTCGACGACGACGGCCTGCGCGCCGCCTACGCCCGCCACCGCGAGGCCTACATCAAGGTCTTCGACCGGTTCGGCCTGGACTACGTCATCTGCTCCGCGATGAGCGGCGCGATGGGTGGCAGCGCGTCGGAGGAGTTCCTGGCCATCTGCGACATCGGCGAGGACACGTTCGTGCGCTGCGCCAACGGCGACTACGCGGCCAACGTCGAGGCGGTCGTGACCCCGCCGCCCGCGGCCCTGCCCATCGAAGGCCAGCCGGCGGCGCAGGTCGTCGACACGCCCGGCACGCCGACGATCGAGACGCTGGTCGACCTCTTCAACGCCCGCGAGGACCTGCGCCGCGCCGACCGCGACTGGGCCGCCGGCGACACGCTCAAGAACGTCATGCTCATGCTGACGCTGCCCGACGGCAAGCGCGAGCCCCTCGCCGTCGGCGTGCCCGGCGACCGCGAGGTTGACCTGCGCCGGCTCGAGGCCCAGGTGGCGCCGGCCGAGGTGACGCCGATGTCGGAGGCCGAGTTCGCCCAGCACCCCGCGCTGGTCAAGGGCTACATCGGCCCCGGCGTGCTGGGGGAGAAGAACTCCTCCGGGATCCGGTATCTCGTGGACCCCCGAGTGGTCGACGGCACGAGCTGGATCACGGGCGCCGACGAGCCGGGCAAGCACGTCGTGCACCTCGTCGCCGGCCGGGACTTCACCCCCGACGGCACCGTCGAGGCGGTCCGCGTCCAGGACGGCGACATCTGCCCGGTCGACGGCGGCGTGCTCGAGCAGGCCCGCGGCATCGAGATCGGCCACATCTTCCAGCTCGGCCGCAAATACGCGCAGGCCCTCGGCCTGTCGGTGCTCGACCAGAATGGCAAGGCACGGATCGTCACGATGGGCTCCTACGGCATCGGCGTGACCCGCGCGCTCGCCGTGATCGCCGAGCAGACCGCCGATGAGCGCGGCCTGTGCTGGCCCCGCGAGCTGTCCCCGGCCGACGTGCACGTGGTCGCGGCGGGCAAGACCGAGGAGATCCGCGAGGGCGCCGAGCGGCTGGCCACCCAGCTTGAGGCGGCGGGGCTGAGCGTGCTGCTGGACGACCGCAAGGACGGCTCGCCGGGCGTGAAGTTCAACGACTCCGAGTTGCTGGGCGTGCCGACCATCGTGGTGGTGGGCAAGAGACTGGCCGACGGCATGGTCGAGATCCGCGACCGCAAGTCGGGGTCCAAGGAGGAGGTCGCGGTCGACGAGGCCGTCGCGGCCGTACGGGCCGCGGTCACCGCTTCACGGTGAGTTCTCAGGGGATCGGCCGAACGGCTCCCTGTCGGGTCGGTCGTTCGGCCGGAAATTTGCGAGCAAATTGGGATATGCGCCCCAGTTCGGTTTGACTGGCGTCCGGGAGGGGCGGATACGTTCAGTAACGGCCTTGCTGTCGACGAAGGGTGCAGACGTTGTCCGGCCGGCATTCCGTCGTGCGTCGCCGTCACCTCGTCCCATTGATCGCAGGCATCGGTGCCGTGGTCGTGCTCGCGGGCGGGGCGGTGGCGACCGTCAATCTCAGCTCGAACGACAAGCCGAGTTCGACCATCGATGCCGCGCGCAGCCCGCAGGAGCGCGCCGACCGCGGCCAGCGTCCCTCCCCGTCGGCCGAGCCGAGCCTTGTCCCGTCGGTCGAGCCGAGCCTCGCCCCGTCCGATGGAGCGACAACCGAGCAGCTCACGGCCGCTTCGCCGGCCGCGAGCAAGAGCCCGTCGAAGACCAAGTCTCCGACGCCGACGAAGGCCGCGACCACCACCGCGCCGGCCGGGGTCGCCGGCAGCGGCACCTGCGAGGTGTCGTTCTACGCCGACGGCCAGGCGACCGCCAGCGGCGAGCGTTTCGACCCCGACGGGCTGACCGCGGCGCACAAGACACTGAAGTTCGGCACGGTCGTCCGGGTCACGAACCTGGCCAACGGCAAGTCCGTCGACGTGCGCATCAACGATCGAGGACCCTTCGTGGCGGGCCGTTGCCTGGATCTGGCGCGCGGCGCCTTCGTGAAGATCGCGTCGGTGAACGCCGGTGTCATCAACGCGAAGTATGAGGTACTCAAGTAAGGCAGACCCGGCCGTTTGATGGAGCGGTCCGAGGGTCGGTTGGTGGCATGCTGTTGCCCGGACCTATGAAACGTCAGCTGCTTCCCGAGGCCCGCGCCGGAGTCGGCGCGGCCTTCGTGCTGCTCGCGCTCGTGTTCGCCGCCGAGGTGGCCGACGGGATCCGGGCCGACTACGTGGGCCTGCTGGCCGCGGCACCCTTCCTGGCGGCGGCCTTCGCGTCCTGGCCCGAGGTGCTGGCCGTCGGCAGCGCCTCGACGCTGCTCGCGTTCCTGTTCACCTCGGTCGAGCTGATGCACAGCCGCGATCGCGGGCTGGTGTTGATGATCAACCTGGGCGGCGTGATCGTGGCGAGCGGGATCGCCTGCGCCGTGGGGGCGATCCGGCAGCGGCGGATCGCGCGATACGCCGAACTGTCCCGCCTCGCCTCCGTGGCCCAGGGCGCGGTCCTGCGCCCGCTCGGCCCGCAGGTGGGCCCGCTGAGCGTCGCCGCGCGGTACATCTCCGCCAGCGCCGCGGCCGACATCGGCGGCGACCTCTACGAGGCGCTCGACACGCCCTACGGCGTTCGCATGATCATCGGCGATGTGCGCGGCAAGGGCCTCGACGCGGTCCGCCTGGCGAGCATCGTCCTGGGCTCCTATCGTCATGTGGCCTTCGAGCGCGCCGACCTGCGCGCGATCGTCGCCGACCTGGACCGGGCGGTGGCCCGCTCGCTCGGCGACGAGGACTTCGTGACCGCGGCGCTGATCGAGGAGCGCGGCGGCACGCTGACGATCGTCAACTGCGGCCACCCGGCGCCGCTGCTGCTGCGCCGCGGCCGGGTGGTGCCGCTCGACCCGCCGGCGAACGCGCCGCCACTGGGCTTCATGCCGGTCGTCAAGCCGCGGGTGGAACGGCTGGAGCCGGGCGACCGGCTGCTGTTCTTCACCGACGGCCTGGCCGAGGCGCGCCGCGACGGCGAGTTCTTCCCGACGGCGGAGCGGGCCCAGCGCCTGCTGGGGCACGGCACGGTGGGCGACGGGCTGAAGTCGCTCGAGAGCGCCCTGCTGGAGTGGGTGCGCGGGCGGCTGGACGACGACATCGCGCTGGTGCTGGTCGAGTATCAGGGCGTCAAGCCGCCGACGCCGGTCCCGAGCTGGGAGATCGGTGGCGCGGGAGTGGCTTCCTCCTAGCGCCTCCGCGTTACCGCCTTAATTTCCGGCAGTTCCCGACTCCTGGCGGAGTCAGAAAATGCCGGAAATTTCGATTATGCCTCGATCGGGCGCTGGCGGAGGGCCAGGCGGCGCATCGGGGCGCGGTGTCGGCCGGTGTAAAAGCGCGGGTACTTGGGGGCGAAGAGCGAGCCCATGAGACGGACGATCATCGCGCGGCCCTCCTCTTGACTGCGAGTAACCGGTCAACGACCACGCCGCCGAGCGGTGACGGCCGTGGCCTGACTCGCTCATCGCCGCGGGTTGTCCGTCATTACCAGCCAGTAATAAGATGTCTGTTACCGCCTGGTAACCTCGGTTGGACATGCTTGACATGGCGCGATCGAACAGCTGCGACCCAGAGACGGGGGCCACTCCGCGATGACCCACTACAAGAGCAACCTGCGAGACCTCGAGTTCAACCTCTTCGAGGTCTACGGTGTCGACAAGGTCCTGGGTCAGGGCCCCTATGGCGACATCGACGTGGACACCGCCCGGAGCATCCTCGGCGAGGTCGACCGCATGGCGCGCGAGGATCTCGCGGCCAGCTACGCCGACAGTGATCGCAACCCGCCCGTCTTCGACCCGGCCACGCACTCGGTGCGGATGCCCGAGTCGTTCCGCAAGTCCTACCGGGCGTTCATGGACGCCGAGTTCTGGCGGCTGGACCTGCCGGCCGAGCTCGACGGGACCGCGGCGCCGCGCGCGCTGTGGTGGTCCATCGCCGAGCTGGTGCTCGGGTCCAACGCGCCCATCTGGATGTATGCCTCCGGCCCCTCCTTCGCCAACACGCTGCGGATCGAGGGCACCGAGGAGCAGAAGAAGTGGGCCAAGCTCTTCGTCGACAAGCGGTGGGGCTCCACGATGGTGCTGACCGAGCCGGACGCGGGCTCGGACGTCGGCGCGGGCCGCACCAAGGCGATCCCGCAGCCCGACGGCTCCTGGCACATCGAGGGCGTCAAGCGCTTCATCACCAGTGGCGAGCACGACCTGACCGAGAACATCGTCCACTATGTGCTGGCGCGGCCGGTCGACACACCCGGCGCCGGCGGCCCGGGCACCAAGGGCCTCTCGCTCTTCGTGGTGCCGAAGTTCCACTTCGACGCCGACACCGGCGAGCTCAAGGACCGCAACGGCGCGTTCGTGACCAACGTCGAGCACAAGATGGGCCTCAAGGTCTCCACCACGTGCGAGGTCACCTTCGGCGGGCACGGCGTGCCGGCCAAGGGCTGGCTGCTCGGCGACGTGCACGAGGGCATCCGGCAGATGTTCCTCATCATCGAGTACGCCCGGATGATGGTCGGCACCAAGGCCATCGCGACATTGTCGACCGGCTACCTCAACGCGCTCGACTACGCCAAGAGCCGCGTCCAGGGCGCCGACCTGACCAGCAACGACAAGGCCGCCCCCCGGGTCGCGATCATCAACCACCCGGACGTGCGCCGGTCGCTGCTGATCCAGAAGTCGTATGCCGAGGGCCTGCGCGCTCTCGTCTGCTACACGGCGACCTGGCAGGACAAGGTGGCGCTGGCCGAGGCGGCGGGCGACGAGAGGGCGGCGAAGATCGCCAAGCGGGTCAACGACCTGCTGCTCCCGCTGGTCAAGGGCGTCGGCTCGGAGCGGGCGTATGAGCTGCTCGGCCACGAGTCGCTGCAGACCTTCGGCGGCTCGGGCTTCCTGCAGGACTACCCGATCGAGCAGTATGTGCGCGACTCGAAGATCGACACGCTGTACGAGGGCACGACCGCGATCCAGAGCCTCGACCTCGTCTTCCGCAAGATCGTGAAGGACCAGGGCAAGGCGCTGCTCACCATCGCCGGCGAGATCCAGCAGTTCCTGGAGGCCGAGGGCGGCAACGGGCAGCTGAAGGTCGAGCGGGTCGCGCTGGGCAAGGCCCTCGCGGAGGTGCAGCAGATCCTGGGCATCTTCACCGGCTGGCTGGGCGAGGCGCAGTCCGGCGACCCGCAGGCGCTGTACAAGGTCGGCCTCAACTCGCGGCGGTTCCTGCTCGGCCTCGGCGACGTCGTGGTCGGCTGGCTGCTGCAGCGGCAGGCGGAGGTGGCGCTCAAGGCCCTCACCGGCGACGTGTCGCCCGCGGACAAGGCCTTCTACGAGGGCAAGGTCGCGGCGGCGACGTTCTTCGCGCACGAGGTGCTGCCGCGCATCGGCGCCGACCGCCGCGTGATCGAGTCCACCACGCTCGACGCGATGCAGCTGGACGAGGCGGCCTTCTAAGCAGGGTCGCGAGGTAAGGGGGGAGGGGCAGTGGCGCCCTCCCCCTTTTTTCGCGCTTCGATCCGTGCGAGGGGTGTGCGGGTCGGTCAGTCGCGGGCCGTGTGCTGGTCGGTGAGCCCGGCGGACTCCAGGTCGCGCCATGAGCCCTTGAAGCGGTGCACCGCGATGCCCGAGGTGGCCAGCCAGCCGTCGGTGAGCGCGCGCGGCGCCAGCGTGTCGGATAAATCGGAAATAGTGGGATTGTGGCCGACGAGCAGCAGGGTCGCGACCGTCGCGTCCACGTGCCGGATCAGGTCGAGCGTGTCGTCGGACGGGCCCACGTAGACGCGGTGCTCGTACGTCACCGGGACCTCGGCAAGGCGCAGCTCCTCGAGGGTCTGACGGGTGCGTACCGCGGTCGAGCACAGCACGGCGCCGGGCGCCAGGCCGGACTTGTGCAGCCATTGCCCGGCGGCGGCGGCATCGCGGTGCCCGCGCGCGGTGAGGGGGCGCTCGATGTCGGTGGCGTAGTCGTCCGGGTTCGCCGCCTTGGCGTGCCGGAGCAGGATGAGCGTGCGCACGGTCATGGGAACAAGCGTGCCCGATTGAAGAATGACGCGCGTGGGTACCCGGGGACAGACAACAACCCACAGACAGCATCGGGAGGCCTTCGATGGGTATCGGCGGAAGCATTCTTCTGATCGTCGTCGGTGCGGTCCTGGCCTTCGGGCTGAAGGACACGGATGTCGGGCCGTTCAACCTCGACACGATCGGCTGGATTCTCCAGATTGCCGGGCTTGTCGGCCTGCTCCTGACCCTGTACTTCTGGAACTCGCGCCGGCGCACGGTCGTGACCGCCGCGCCGCCCCCGCCGCCGGTGGACAGCACCGCGATCCCGCCGTCCGCGGACGAGATCGTCGAGCGCCGTACGCGCCGGTACTGAATCGGCCGGCAGACCGGCGCCGCGTGCGTTACCGGGCGTACAGGGCGAAGTAGATCGCGATGTGGTGGCAGATCGCGGCGACCAGCGTGCACGCGTGGAAGAACTCGTGATGGCCGAAGACCGTCGGCCACGGGTTGGGGCGGCGCAGCGCGTAGAAGACCGCACCCACCGTGTAGAACGCGCCGCCCGCCACGGTCAGCACCAGCGCCGTCACGCCGCCCGTGTGCAGGATGTCCGGCAGCACCGCCACCGCGACCCAGCCCAGGGCGAGATACAGCGGCGCGGAGAGCCACCGGCGCTTGCTCATCGCCGCCGCGAGCTTCATGGCCACGCCCAGCAGCGCGCCGCCCCAGACCGTGGCCAGGATCGCCACGCGGGTGTTGCCCGAGAGCAGCAGGACGCTGAACGGGGTGTAGGTGCCGGCGATGAAAATGAAGATCATCGAGTGGTCGAGGCGGCGCATGATCTTGTAGCCGCGCTCCGACCACACGCGGCGGTGATACAGGGCGCTGGTGCCGAACAGGGCGACGACGGTGACGCTGTAGACGGCGCAGCTGACCAGCGGAGCCCAGCCCGGTCGGGCGGCCGCGAGCGAGCACAGCACGATCCCGCACACGACGGCGACGCCGGCCGCGTATGCGTGCAGCCAGCCGCGCATCCGCGGTTTGCCGATGTCGACCGGGCGCAGGCGGGTTTCGGTCTTCACGGTCACGCCCTCCAGGTTACGGTACCGTAGGTTACTCGCAAGTATCATCGGGACGTCTATCGTGACGGAGTGCAGGTTCGTCCCGTCGGCACCGACGCGCTCCTCATCGAGGTCGACACCCCGCTGGACTGGTTCGCCGCGCTGGACGCGGAGCGGGCCGCCGGCCACTTGCCGGTCGTGGACATCGTGCCCGGCGCCCGCACGGTCCTGCTCGACGGGGTGGCCGACCCCGCCGGGCTGGCGAGCCGGCTGCGCGACTGGACGATCGATCCGGACTTGGCACCGCACGAGCCCCCCGTCGTCATCGACGTCCGCTTCGAGGGCGTCGACCTGCCGTTCGTCGCCGAGCACGCCGGGACCACGGTCGAGGCCGTGATCGAGGAGCTGACCAGCACCGACCTGACCGTCGCGTTCTGCGGCTTCGCGCCCGGCTTCGCCTACCTCAGCGGGCTGCCGTGGAACGTGCCGCGCCTGGACACCCCGCGCACCCACGTGCCCGCAGGGTCGGTCGCCCTAGCCGCCGGGTTCGCGGGCATCTACCCGACCCCCTCGCCGGGCGGCTGGCGCATCGTCGGGCACTGCGACGCCGAGTTGTTCGACGTGGACCGGCGGCCGCCCGCGCTGCTGACACCCGGCCGCACCGTCCGGTTCCGGGCCGCGTGAGCGCCGAGCCTTACCTGCTGGTCGAGGTCGCCGGGCCGCTGACCACCGTGCAGGACCTCGGGCGGCCCGGATACGCGCACCTCGGCGTACCGCGCTCGGGCGCCCTCGACCGGCCCGCGCTGCTGCTCGCCAACCGCCTGGTCGGCAACCCGCCGGACGCGGCCGGGCTGGAGATCACGCTCGGGCCGTTCGCGGCGGTCGCGTGCCGGGCCGGCACCGTCGCGCTCACCGGGGCGGCCGCGCCGCTGCGCGTGGGCGGGCGGCCGGCGCCGCTGAGCGCGCCGGTGCCGGTGCGGGCCGGGGACCGGATCGAGGTCGGGCGGGCGGTGCTGGGACTGCGGGCCTACCTCGCCGCGGACGGCGGGCTCGCCCCGGCGCCGGTGCTGTCCAGCCGCTCCACCGACACACTGTCGCTGCTCGGCCCGCCCGTGGTCCGCCCGGGCGACCGGCTGCCACTCGGCCCCACCACCGGCGAACCGGCCGCCGTGGACGTGGCCCCCCGGGCCGCGCTCGGCGGGCCGATCGTCCTGGGGATCACGTGGGGGCCCCGAGCCGACCGGTTCACCGACGCGCGGGTGCTGGGCACTGCGGAGTACCGCATCCGGAGCGAGAGCAACCGGGTCGGGACCCGGCTGTCCGGTCCGGCGCTGACCCGCGCGGACGCCGGGGAACTGCCGAGCGAGGGCATCGTGCTCGGCGCGGTGCAGGTCCCGGCGGACGGCCAGCCGCTGGTCTTCCTCGCCGACCATCCGACCACCGGCGGATACCCGGTGGTCGCGGTCGTCGATGCCGCCGATCTGCCGCTGCTGGCACAGGCGCGCCCGGGAGATACCGTTCGATTTCGTGGTAGACCTCAACAGTGACCTTGGCGAGGGCCTGGGCGTGTGGCGCCTCGGCGACGACGAGGCCCTCCTGACGATCGTGACCAGCGCGAACGTGGCCTGCGGCTTCCACGCCGGCGACCCGTCCACGATGCGGCGGGTCAGCGCGGCCGCGGCCGGGCGGGGCGTGCGGGTGGGCGCGCAGGTGAGCTATCGCGACCTCGTCGGCTTCGGCCGGCGGCGCATCGAGGTGCCGCCGGATGAACTCGCGGATGAGCTGCTGTACCAGATCGGCGCGCTGTCGGCGTTCGGGCCGGTCGGCTACGTCAAGCCGCACGGCGCGCTCTACAACACCGCCGCGGTCGACTCGGGCCACGCCTCCGCGATCGTCGCGGCCGCCGTGCGGGCCGGCGGCCTGCCCGTGCTGTGCCAGCCCGGCTCGGTCCTGGCGCAACTCGCCGCGGAGCGCGGGCTGCGGGTCGTGGCCGAGGGGTTCGCCGACCGCGCGTACCAGCCCGACGGCCGGCTCGTCCCGCGCACGTCGCCGGGCGCGCTCGTGACCGACGTCGCCGCCGTGAGCGCCCGGGCGGTGCGCATGGTCGTCGACGGCGTGGTCGAGGCGGCCGACGGGTCGGTCATCCCGATGCACATCGAGTCGCTGTGCGTGCACGGCGACACCCCGGGCGCCGTCGAGATGGCCCGCGCGGTGCGCGCCGCGCTGGCCGAGGCCGGTGTTGCACTCGCCCCGTTCGTGTAGACGCCCGTTCAGGCGTCCATGCCGCGCAGGATCAGGGGCAGCCGGCTCGCGCCGTCGCCGGCGACGCGGATCGGCACGCCCCAGTCCTGGCGGGTCAGATGGCAGGCCGGGAACTCCGCGTCGATGTCGCAGGTCGCGGCTTGGGCGACCACCTGGAGTACACCCTCGGCCACATCCGGCGCGAGCACCAGGCGTCGGCGCAGGTCCGTGCTCACCCCCGCGCCCTCCAGGAGCAGCTCCGGCGGCGAGGCCGACACCTCCAGGCGGGTCGACGGGCCGAACGACTCGTCGAGCTTCTGGCCCGGCGCGGGCTCGAAGATCAGGTCCAGCTCGACCACGCCCGGGGCGAGCGTCGTCGCCGGGCGCTCGGTGCGGTGCCGCACGCCGGTGACGTCGATCCCAGCCGCCTGCAGGGTGCCGGCGCCCAGCCGCACCAGGCGGTGCGCGCCCGACTCGACCACGACGACGTCGCCCTGCGCGGTCAGCACCAGGTCGCTCGGCTCCCGCAGGCCGTCGACGACGGTCGAGACCTGGTCGCCGGCGATGCGACGCACCGCGCCGTTGTACGTGTCGGCGACGAGCACGCTGCCGTCGGCCAGCGCCAGCACGCCCAGCGGGTGCTGCAGCAGCGCCTGATCGGCGGGACCGTCGACATGCCCGAAGTCGAACAGGCCCTGGCCCGTGGCGGTGTGCATCTGGCCGTCCTCGATCCAGCGCACCGCCGAGGACTCGCTGTCGGCGATCCACAGCCGCCGGCCGTCGGGCGAGGCGGACAGGCCGGACGGCTGGGCCATCCAGACCTCGTGCAGCGGGCCGTCCTTGAGCGCCTCGACGGTCGTGCCCGCGTACATGCCGGCCGTGCGCTTCACCGGGTCGAACCACCACAACTGGTGGATGCCGGCCATGGCGACGACGACGCGGTCGTCGTACCAGGCCACGTCCCACGGCGAGGAGAGGTCCACGGCCAGCGAGTCGTGCGCGCCGAAGTCGACGGTGCCGCGCCACTGCCGGCCGCTGCCGGCGACGGTGGTGACCTCGCCACTGGCGAGCCTCAGGCCGCGCAGCAGATGGTTGACCGTGTCGGCGACCACGACGTCGTACCCCGCGACCTCCGCGACGTGCGGCGGCAGCAGGCACAGTCCGCCGGGCTCGGAGAACTCGGGCTCGGTGCCGTCCTTGCGGCCACGCCGGCCGGTGCCGATGCGGCGCATGAGCGTCTCGTTGTCGGCGTCGAGCTCGACCAGCGACTGGTGCGTGGAGTCAGCGACCAGGAAATGCCCGTCGGGCAGCGCGAGGGCCTTGCCGGGAAACCTCAGGAGCGTGAGATCCGGATTCTGTACCGCATGAGGCGAATCGCCGCGCCGAAGCGTGCCGCGGGCCTCGTGGACCCGGATCAGCTCCTCGACGAGCCGGCCGAGCCCCTCGGCGTGGCCCTCGCCGGCCATGTTCGCCACGACGTACCCCTCGGGGTCGATGACCGTGAGCGTGGGCCAGGCCTTCGCGGCGTACTGCTGCCACATGCCGAGCTCCGGGTCGTCCAGCACCGGGTGGTCGACCCCGTACCGCTCGACCGCGGCCGCGAGCGCGTCGGCGTCCTTCTCGTGCTCGAACTTGGGGCTGTGCACGCCGATCGTGACCAGCACGTCGGCGTAGCGCTGCTCCAGCGGCCGCAGCTCGTCCAGCACGTGGAGGCAGTTGATACAGCAGAAAGTCCAGAAGTCCAACACGACGATCTTGCCGCGCAGGTCGGACAGACGGAGATCTTCCCCGTTTGTGTTGAGCCAGCCGCGCCCGCGCAGTTCGGGGGCGCGGACGCGCGCCTTGAGCAGTGGTGAGTCGACGGTCACTTCTGGCTCGCCGGCCGGAGGCAGAGAACCTGCTCCTTCTGCCCCTTTTCCTGCACCACGATGTACGGCTGGCTCGCGTCCGAGCAGCTCTCCGGCTTGTCGACCTTGGAGACGATCCGGAACGCGTCCTTGTCGGAGCAGTCGGCGCCCTTGGCCGACCCGCCGTCCTCCTTGACGCACGAGTTGACCGCGAGGCTGGTGCCGGCGGCGTTGCTGAGCTTGACGACGAGGGTCGTCCCCCCGACGGCGAACAGGAACACCGCGGCCGCGACGGCGAGCCCGATGAACAGCTTGCGCGGGCTCTTGGCGGGCGGCTCGGGCGCCGGCACCTCCCCGGGCGCGGCGTCCGGCTGGTGCTCACCCGGCATCGGGACCGGATCGCCGTAGTTCGGCGCCGACGCCTGGTAAACCCCGGGCGGTGGTGCCGAGGTCTGGTAAGGCGCTGCGGTCGACGGCGGTGCCGAAGTCTGGTAGATCCCGGTCGCCGACGGCGAGCCCGGATACCCGCCGGCCTCCGGCGGCGCCGAGCCTGGATACCCGCCGGCTCCTGGCGGCGCGGACGCCTGGTAGATCCCGGTGCCGGCCCCGCTGACGGGCAACGATCCGGCGGTCGGCGCACCGAACGGTGGCGCGCTCGACGGGGGCGCGGCCGACGAGTAGACCCCTGCGGAGCCGGATGCGGGCGGCGCGGACGACGGGTACGCGCCGGCGGGCGGGGCGGACGATGGGTACACACCGGCGGGCGGGGCCGAGGTGGGGGAGCCGTGCGCGGGCGGGACTGAGACCTGGGCCCGGGCCTGGTACGTGCGGGGCGGCAGGCCGGACTCCGGCGGGACGGGCCCGCCGGGAGCGGCCGGGTCGGGCACATGCGCGGAGCCCGTCGGAACCGAGGCGCTGCCGGACGGCGGGAACTGGGTGCCGCCGCTGGGGAACTGCGTGCCCGGGACCTGGGCGCTGCCGCCGGGGTAGTAGCCGCTGCCGCTCGGGGCCTGCGCGCTGCTCGTGGGGATGTGGGCGCCGCCGGTGGGGGTGTAGCCCGCCGGGGTCTGGGGGGCGTGAGCGGAGCCGGAGGGGATCGAGGCGTTGTCGGAAGGTGGCGGGACCTGAGCGCTGCCGGTCGGCACTCGGGCGCTGCCAAAGGAGACGCGCGCGGTGCCCGAGACCGGTCCGCCGGGTGCGCCGGCGCCGGAGGACGGTGCGGACTGGGGCGGTGTGGCCTGGGTCGGGGCGAACGGTGCGGGCGTCGGGGCCCAGGGGCTCGACTGCTCCGAGGCCGGCGGCGGTGGGGTGGCGGGCGTCGCCGGGGTGAAGCCGGGGAAGCTGCCGACCGGGCCCGGGGGCGGTGCTTGGCCGAACTGGCCGAACTGGTCGGGCACGGAGGCCTTGCCCGACGGGCCCGGGCCGGCGGTGGGTGCGCCCGGCGGCATCTGCGGCACGCGGGGCGGCAGCGGGCCGGCCGGTGGGAACGGGCCGGGGCGGGTGGACGGGTCGTCGGCGTCGGACTCCGGCGTCGTGGGCTGGGGGTAGGCCGGGGCAGGTGAGGACGGGACGGGGACCGACGCCTTCGCGCGGACGGCCGGTGCCCTGCCGACCGGCGGCGTGCTCGCCGCACTCTCGTCCGGCTGCTCGGACGGGTGCTGCTGGTCGGACGTCATGCGTGCCTCCTGTTGTCAGACCCTTGCGACCGTAGTCGACCGGGGACGGCCATGGCAGATCCGGTAGCGAGGTTCGTCGGTTGGAGCAAGCAAACCAGGGCCGGACGAAGCATGGAAAACCGCCCCGGTCCGGGGAGGGAGCGGACCGGGGCGGTTCGGAAGAGGTCTTTCGGGTGGCACCCCGCGACTAGTCACGATTGATCATGGCGTGGAGTTCGTCGCGGAGGGCGCTGGACGGGTTCTTGGCGATGGCGCGCTCGATGGCGTCCAGGCGGCGGGCGGCGTTGCGGCGGGCCCTGTAGCGCTCGAGGAAGGTGCTCATGGTCGGCTCCTCTGGGGTTCGGTGTAAGGAGGTCTTGATTCCGCATCCATTACACGTCCCCGAGAAGATCCAGTGCCAGCGAATATGAAGTGATACGGCACACCAGCCGAAGATTCGTAGGCTGATCGGCTGCGTAAACCCCCTGTTCGTCGGCGATACGACAGTGGCCCCGTGCCGGAGCACGGGGCCACTGAGGGCGGATTGGCCGCTTAGTCCCAGGCCAGCAGGGCGCCCTCCGGGTCCTGCAGGAACACCCCGATGTCACGCAGGAACTTGGAGCCCAGTTCGCCGTCGATCACGCGGTGGTCGAAGGACAGGCCCAGCGTCGTCACCTGGCGAATCTTGATCTTGCCCTTGTGGACCCAGGGCTGTTCGCGCACGGCGCCGAAGGCCAGGATCGCCGACTCGCCGGGGGGCAGGATCGGGGTCCCGGAGTCCACGCCGAAGACGCCGACGCTGGTGATCGTGAACGTGCCGCCGGTCATGTCCGCGGGAGGGGTCTTGCCCTCCCGCGCCGTGCCGACGAGCGCCGTCATGGCGTCGGCCAGCTCCCGGGTGGTCAGCTCCTGGGCGTCCTTGATGTTCGGGACGATCAGGCCGCGCTGGGTGGCGGCGGCGATGCCGAGGTTGACGTAGCGCTTGACGACGATCTCGTCGCCCGCCCACGTCGAGTTGACCATCGGGTGCCGGCGCAGCGCCAGCAACACGGCCTTGGCCGCCATGAGCAGCGGCGAGACGCGCACGTCCGTCCAGCCGGGCATGCCCTTGAGCCGCTCCAGCGCCTTCATCGACCGCGTGACGTCGACCGTGAGGAACTCGGTGACGTGCGGCGCGGTGAACGCGCTGGCCACCATGTTCTCGGCGGTCAGCTTGCGCACGCCCTTGACCGGGATGCGCTCCTCGCGCTCGCCGGGAACGCGCGCCGCGGCGGCGGGCGGGGCCGACTTCGCGCCCAGCACGTCGTCGCGGGTGATCGAGCCGCTGGGGCCGGTGCCCTCGATGTCGGCCAGGTCGACGCCGAGGTCCCGGGCCAGCTTGCGCACCGGCGGCTTGGCCAGGACGGCCCCGTTGCGCGGGACCGCCGCCGGGGCCGGTGCCGTGGGCGGCTCCGGGGCGGGCGCGGGCGGCGTTGCCGGCTCATGCGGTACGACCGGGGGCCGTTGAACCGGCGCGGACGCCGACTCGGCCCGCGGGCGGCGCTTGGCCACGGTCGTCTTGGGGCCGTAACCCACCAGGACGGCGGTGCGGCCGCCCGGGGCGGGACCACCGATCAGGCCGGGCTCGACCGGCGCGTCGCCGGCCACCTCGACGGCGGCGAGCGACGCGGCGGACGGGGCGGGCAGGTCGCCCGCGCCCGGGTCGGTGTCGATCGCGATGATCGGCTGGCCGACCTCGACCATGGTGCCCTCGGGATGGAAGATCTTGGTGACCTTGCCGGCCCACTTCGCCGGGATCTCGACCGCGGCCTTCGCGGTCTCGACCTCGACGATCGGCTGGTTGAGCGTGATCGTGTCGCCCTCGCCGACCAGCCACTTGAGGATCTCGCCCTCGGTGAGGCCCTCGCCGAGGTCGGGCAGGTTGAACTCCTTGACCCTGGTCATCCGTGTGTCCCCCTAGAACCCGAACGAGCGGTCGACGGCGTCGAGCACCCGGTCGAGGTCCGGGAGATACTCCTCCTCCAGGCGTGCGGCCGGGTAGGGCGTGTCGTAGCCGGTGACGCGCAGGACCGGGGCCTCGAGCGAGTAGAAGCACTGCTCGGTGACCCGGGCCGCTACCTCGGCGCCGAGGCCCAGGTTGCCGGGGGCCTCATGGACGACGACCGCGCGGCCGGTGCGGCGCACCGAGTCGTACACCGGGCGCATGTCCAGCGGCGACAGCGTGCGCAGGTCGATGACCTCCAGCGAGCGGCCGTCCTCCTCCGCGGCGGTGGCGGCGTCGAGCGCGGTGCGCACCATCGGGCCGTAGGCGAGCACGGTGACGTCGGTGCCGGGCCGGGCGACGCGGGAGGCGTGCAGCGGCAGGCTCGCGCTGTCGACGTTGACCGGGCCCTTCTCCCAGTAGCGGCGCTTGGGCTCCAGGAAGATGATCGGATCGTCGGACTCGATCGACTGCTGCATCATCCAGTACGCGTCGTCGGGGTTGGCGCACGAGACGACCTTGAGGCCGGCCGTGTGCGCGAAGTAGGCCTCCGGCGACTCCGAGTGGTGCTCGACCGCGCCGATGCCGCCGCCGAACGGGATCCGGATGACGATCGGCAGGCTGACCTTGCCCTGCGAGCGATAGTGCAGCTTCGCCACCTGCGAGACGATCTGGTCGTACGCGGGGTAGACGAAGCCGTCGAACTGGATCTCGCAGACCGGCCGGTATCCGCGGATGGCGAGGCCGACCGCGGTGCCGATGATGCCGGACTCGGCCAGCGGGGTGTCGATGACCCGGTCGTCGCCGAAGTCCTTCTGCAGCCCGTCGGTGATGCGGAAGACGCCGCCGAGCTTGCCGACGTCCTCGCCCATGATGAGCACCTTCGGGTCGCGCTCCATCGCCCGGCGCAGGCCGGTGTTGAGCGCCTTGCCGAGGGTCAGGTTCTCCGCATCGGCCATCAGTGCCCACTCCCCTCGGAAGCCGAGAACGACGCAAGGTACTTGGCGAACTGTTCCTTCTGCTGCGCGAGCTCGGGGGAGCCGTGCGGGTACACGTGGTCGAACAGCGTCAGCGGGTCGGGGTTGGGCATGTGGAGCACCCGCTCGCGCAGGCTGACGGCGGCCACGCGGGCCTCCTCGTCGATGGCGTCGAAGTAGTCGTCCTTCGCCATGCCCTGCTTGGTCAGGAACGCGCGGAGCCGCTTGATCGGGTCCTTGGCCTGCCAGGCCTCGACCTCGCTCGCGATCCGGTAGCGGGTCGGGTCGTCGGAGGTGGTGTGCGCGCCCATGCGGTAGGTGTAGGCCTCGATGAACGACGGGCCCTGGCCGTGCCGCGCGTCGTCGAGCGCCTTGCGCGTGACCGCGTAGCAGGCGAGCACGTCGTTGCCGTCGACGCGCAGGCCGGGGAAGCCGAAGCCGCTGGCCCGGTGGTAGAGCGGCACGCGGGTCTGGCGCTCCAGCGGCTCGGAGATCGCATACTGGTTGTTCTGGCAGAAGAACACCAGCGGCGCGTTGAACACCGACGCCCAGATGAAGGCCTCGTTGACGTCGCCCTGGCTGGTGGCGCCGTCGCCGAAGTACGCGATCACGGCCTCGCCGTCGTCGGAGCCGACCTTGCCGTCCTTGACCACGCCCATCGCGTAGCCGGTCGCGTGCAGCGTCTGCGCGCCGATGACGATCGTGTACATGTTGAACTTGAACTCGTTGGGGTCCCAGGCGCCCTGGTCGACCCCGCGGAACAGGCTCAGCGGCATGATCGGGTCGATGCCGCGGCAGTAGAGGACGCCGTGTTCGCGGTATGTCGGGAAGGCCATGTCCTGCGCCCGTAGCGCCCGGCCCGAGCCCACCTGGGCCGCCTCCTGGCCGAGCAGGCTGGCCCAGATGCCCAGCTCGCCCTGGCGCTGCAGGGCGGTCGCCTCGGCGTCGAGCTTCCGGACCAGGACGAGGTCGTGGTACAGCGAGCGATACTCGTCGTCGGTGAAGTCGACCGTGTAGTCGGGGTGTTCGACACGATCGCCCTCGGGGGTGAGCAGCTGCACGAACGCGGGTTCAGGCGCGGCCCGTGTCGTGCGCGTCCGGGCCTTTACTTCGCCCTTCGCCATCCGTATCTCCCTGTCGTCTCTCGCGTCGGCAGCGGGGGTGACCCTGCCGCGCAGCGGGGGTGGCTGCCACGCGGCAACCCGGTGGGGTCGGCGCGTCGCGGTTGGGCATGACCGAGGTCATACCCGGGAGCCGGCCCCCGGGCTCTGCCTCGCAGGGTATGCGGAGGCTACGGCCCCGTTGCCGGTGTGTGTCCAGCATCGCAGAAGGCGTGTCGATCGACACCATGGAGTCCCTGGCTCACCGTCGCGCTAATCCCGAAAAATCCCCCCAAGTCGGGCAGGTCATCTTGCGGTACGTCGCGTTAGTCCGTTTGCCCTCTTCTCTTCTTCTTCGTTTCTTGTCTTGTCGGGAGCCCCGTTGTCATCGGACGTGCGCAACCATCGGCCGTTCTCGCCCAACCGGCGGCCCTTGCTGATCTCCGCGCTGCTGGTGCTGCTGACCTTGCTGCCGACGATGATCGTCGTGGCGGCTGGCAGCGCGACGCTGGACGGCGCGTCATCCACCCGTTCGCCCGTCATCGCCGATCCGCAGCCGGGGCCGGCGGTGGTTGGCTCGGGCCCGACGCCGGGGTCGGTGGTGGGCTCCGGCCCGGCATCGGGGCCGCATCCGACCGGACCCGCGGATCGGCGCTCGTTCGGCGCGGTGACCACCGCGCCCCGGCCGCCGGTCCAGCCGCGGGCGACTCCCCGGACCTCCAGTGGGACCGGTGGTGGATCCGGCGGCGGCAGCGTGAGCTCGCCGCCCGGTAGCGCACAGTCCTCGCCGCCGGCGGTCGTGGAAATGTCGCCGCCAGGAACGCCGATTCAGGAGCCGCCGGGGACGCCGATACAGGATCGGGCCTGGCCGGGCTGGGACAGCGGGCTGCGGGGCAAGGAGGAGGAGTCGTCGGCGATCGCCTGGCGACGGCCCGGCGCCTCGGGGAAACGGCATCCATCGCGGCCGGCCGATCGATCATCTCCGGTCGGCCGGTCCGGCGTTTCGGGGCTACCGTCCGGCTCGCGTGTTGGAGTTGCGTGTGACGAGCGCCCATGCGGTCGTGAACGGCTTGCACGGCCACTGCGCGCACCCGGCCGTGCAGCCCGTGACGTGCCGGCCGAGAATGGGCTGGTGCCGTTCGGCAAGGCGCCGCGCGTCCGTGATCGCGTGGTCGTAGATGACGGCCATTGATGCCCCGTCAGACGCCCTGTGCCGCGGGCGCGGTCCAGAGCAGGCGCGCATTGTAGAGCTGCTGCGCCGTGGCGAGTGCCGCCTCGGCCGATCGGAACACGGCCACCTCGGTCTTGCCGTTGCCGAGGCGCCAGGTGAGCACGGCCTGGTCAGGCAGCTCGTGGCCCCAGGCGACGACCTGAGGGTGGTCATCGTCGAGTGGATCGGCGACAATGCCGAAGAGCCGTGGTGCGCCTTCGAGCAGGAGCGTGTCGTCCTCGAACACCACTGATCTCCCTCCGGCCGGGAGGTATCTGACGCATCCAGAATGCACATGCAGGTTTCGGGCGGCAATACGTCAGGGCGAAGTTGAGTAGAGCAAGCCTTTCGCTCAGACGCTGGGGCGCTTGCGTACTAACCCGGTAACGGACACACTCGTCTTGAGTAATGGAGGTGAGCGGTGTCCAGCGCCCACAGCCCAACGTTCCCCAGATTCCAGCTGGGTAAGCAGCTGCGTGACTTGCGCGAGCGCGCGCGGCTCACCACTGAGGACGTAGGGCTGCAACTGGATTGCTCCCCCAGCACGGTCAGCAGGATGGAAGGCGGGAAGGTCGGCATCCGGCGCAGCACGCTGGAGCGCCTCCTCGAGATTTACGAGGTTCATGATCAGGAACTGATCGACACATTGGTCGTCCTGGCGAAGGAAGGAAAGACGCGCGGCTGGTTCGCCCGCTACGGGGACCTTCCGGCGAGCTACTCCCGGTACATCGGGCTGGAACACAATGCCATCGAGATGCGCGACTACGAAGCGCTCGTGGTGCCCGGCATGCTCCAGACCGAGGAGTACACGCGGGCGCTGCTCGCCGCCTCGCCAGGGGAGTCCGAGGATGCCGTGGAGGCGCATGTCAAGGCCCGCCGCGAACGGCAGAACCTGCTCACCCGCCCCAGCCAACCATTGCAGCTCATCGCGGTCCTCGACGAAAGCGTCATCCGGCGCAGCATCGGTGGACCCGACGTCATGCGGTCGCAGCTCAAGCACCTGGCCGACATGGGCCGGGCGAGGAACGTGACGGTCCAGATCCTGCCCTTCTCCGGAGGGGCATATGCCGGCATGGCTGGATCCTTCGCGATCCTCAGGTTCCAAGATGCACCAAGCGTCGTGTATGCCGAGGCCATGGCCGGCGACATCTATCCGGCCGCCGACGATGTGCAGCGGTATCACGACGTGTTCGAGAATCTGCGAGCTGCCGCGCTCAGCCCGTTTGAGTCGATCAAACTGATCGAGGATTCCGCGCACTGAGCCCGGCCCTGACCCGAAGGAGTGCGCAGATGGCTGCGCTGAACGAGCGGTGGCACAAACCCACCCGGAGCGGTAACAACGGACAGTGCGTCGAGGCACGGTTCGTCGACGGCGTCGTCGAGGTCCGCAACTCCAACGCCCCAGACGCGGGTCTGGTGCGTTTCACTCCCGCGGAATGGGAGACCTTCCTCGCCGCGGTCGACCAGGACGGCGAATTCCGCCTTCCGTAACCGGGATCTAGGCCCCGTCGGCTCGGGGCGATTCTGAACTGTGCGGCAACAGCGAAGGGACGGCCCCGACCGGCCGTCCCTTCGTCGTAGCTGCGAGCCGTTTCCCATGTTAACGCTCGGTCGGGTGTGGCCGAAACTTCATGCTCCGCAGTGCGCGATGCAGCAAAAGTCGCGAATCGGGCCCGGTAGCAATCCTGTGATGTGGGTGTCGTGGTGGGGGCCGGCGGGGTAACTATGAGTTATGACCACTCAGGCTTCGCCGGCCGAGGTGTCGGCCCTCACGATCCGGGCGTATCGCCCGACCGACCATCGGGAGTGCCGCCAGCTGTGGGCGGAGATGACCGCGGCGGACGCCGGGCTCTACGGGGTGCCGTCGGACGACGACTCGGGGGCGGCGTTCGAGGAGTACCTCACGCGGCTCGACCTGTCCGGGATGTGGGTGGCCTCGGACGCCGACCACCTCGTGGTCGGCATGGTGGGGCTGCTGCTGGACGGGCGCGGGGGGCAGGTGGAGCCGCTGGTCGTCGCGTCGGCGCGGCGCGGCCGCGGGATCGGGCGGGCCCTGCTTGCGCACGTGGCGGACCAGGCCCGGCGGCGGGGCCTGGGGCAGTTGAGCATCTCGCCGGCGGCGCGAAACCGGGACGCGATCCGGTGCCTGCATGCGGCGGGTTACGACGCGCTGGCCCGCGTGACCCTGGCGATCGATCTCAAACGGAAGGGTTCGGTCTGGCAGGACGGCATCGACCTGCAGGATCTTCGGTTCCGGTACTGACGGTCGGGCCCTAGCAGCTCGCCGCCTTTCCCGCCAGGGCTGTGGATGGATTCTTCCGCTTATCCACAGCCGAAATCCGTCGTTCACCCGCGGTCGGATCGCCGCCAGGCTGATGTGCATGGCTTCCCGAATGCGCCTGCGCGGCCCCGCCGAACTCCTCTCGGCCATGCCCTATCTCATGGGCTTCCACCCCTCCAACAGCCTCGTCGCCCTCGGCTTGCGCGGCTCGGGGCTGCACCTGCAGCTGCGCGGCGACCTGCCCGATGACGATGACGCGGGCGCGGTCCTGGCCGAGCACTACGCCCGCCTCTTCCGCCACAACGGCATCGACAGCGCCCTGCTGGTCGGATACGGCCCACCCGGTCGGGTGGAGCCGTTCCTACGGGCCGTCGGCGCCACGCTGGCCGGCTGCGGCATCGTCATCCTCGACATGCTCCGCACGCACGACGGCCGCTACTGGTCGCTGCTGTGCGACGCGCCGGGCTGCTGCCCGCCGGAGGGCCGGCCGTTCGACCCCGAGACGTCGATCGTCGCCGCCGAGGCCACGCTCGCCGGGCTAGTCGCGCTGCCCGACCGCGACGCGGTGGCGGCCCGGTTCGCGGGCCCGACCGGCCCGGCGCTCGCGGCCATGGAGGAGGCCGGCAATCGCGCCAACCTGCGCGTCCTGCGCCTGGTCACCGGTCGCGACGCCGCCGGCGTCCGCGCGGCCGTGATAGGCGCGGGCCGGGCCGCGCTCGAGGCGGCGCTCGCCCGCTACGCCGCGGGCCGCCGGCTGACCGACGACGAGGTGGCGTGGCTGCAGGTCCTGCTGCACGTGGTCGCCTTCCGCGACCGCGCCTGGGAGCGCCTCGACCGGGATGTGCGCCGCGGCGGCGCCGGCATGGAGCACCACCGCCTGCTGTGGACCGATCTGGTGCGCCGCTGCGAGCCGTCCGCGGTGGCGCCGGCGGCGACGCTGTTGTCCTACCTGAGCTGGCGCGACGGCAACGGCCTGCACGCGTCCATCGCGCTCGACCGGGCGCTGGACGCCGACCCGGACTACTCCGCCGCCGGCCTGATGGCGGAGATTCTGAGCCGCGGCCTGTCCCCGGCGCAGGTGCCGGCCATCTCGCGGGCCCGCCGCCGGCGCCGCCCGCCAGGGAGGCCGCGCCGCTCCGCGACCCGCCCGGACCGCGGCACCCTGCCGACCCGCCCCCGCCGCCCCGCTCCCGATCGCCGTGAGGCGCCGGGCCCAGATGCCGGCCCGGGATCGGGACCGGCCGGGGACTACGGGCCGGGGTAACGCCGCGGAGCGGCTCAACGGGCCGCAGCGGGGCGGGCCGTCGGGAGGAGCCGGGCGGGCGGGACAGCCGGGACACCCTGGACGCGATGCGCGCCGGAGTAGACGTTGAAGGTCGGGCCGCGCAGGAAGCCGACCAGGGTGAGGCCGGCCTCGGTCGCCAGGTCGACGGCGAGCGTGCTCGGCGCGGACACCGCGGCGAGCACCGGGATGCCGGCCATCCACGCCTTCTGGCAGAGCTCGAAGCTCGCCCGGCCGCTCACCACCAGCACGTGGCCGGCGAGGGGGAGGAGCTCCTGGCGCACCGCCCAGCCGACGACCTTGTCGACCGCGTTGTGCCGGCCCACATCCTCGCGCAGGCAGACCAGTTCGCCGTCCGGGGTGAACAGGCCCGCCGCGTGCAGCCCGCCGGTCGTCTCGAAGGCGCGCTGCCGGCGGCGCAGGGCGTCGGGCAGCGCGGCGAGCACGGTGGGCGCCACGGTGATCGGGTCGGCGCTGACGTCGAACGCCGACCGGGTGCGCACCGCCTCGATGCTCGCCTTGCCGCAGATTCCGCAGGAGGAGGTGGTGTAGAAGTTCCGGGCCGCCGGCCCGGCGTCCGGAGCCGGCACGCCGGGGTCGAGCCTGACGTCCACGACGTTGTACGAGTTGGGTTCCTCGTCACCGGAGCAGAGCTTGGCCGTGAGCACGTCCGAGGTCCGGCGGATGACGCCCTCGGTGAGCAGGAAGCCGATGGCCAGGTCGAGGTCGTCCCCGGGCGTGCGCATGGTGACCGCGAGCGGACCGCCGACGCGGATCTCGAGCGGCTCCTCCGCGGCGAGCGAGTCGGGCCCGATCCGCGTCTCCACGATCACCGCGGGCGGCCCGCCGTGTGCCGCGTGTTTCGTTCCGGCTTGAGCGGTCGGCGTCGCGGCGTGCGGTTCCGCGGGCGGCCCGCCGTGCGCCGTGTGCTTCGTTCCGGCTTGAGCGGTCGGCGGTTCGGTGTGTGTCTCGTCGTGCGCGGCGGGTTTCCTCCCGGCCTGCGCGGCTGGCGTTGCGGCGTGCGGTTCCGCGGGCGGCCCGCCGTGTGCCGCGTGTTTCGTTCCGGCTTGAGCGGCTGGCGGTTCGGTGTGTGTCTCATCGTGCGCGGCGGGCTTCGTTCCGGCCTGCGCGGTCGGCGTTGCGGCGTGCGGTTCCGTGTGCATCCCGTCGTGTGCCGCGTGTTTCGTTCCGGCTTGAGTGGTCGGCGGTTCGGCGGGCGTCCTGCCGTGCGCGGCGGGCTTTGTTCCGGCCTCCGGGGCTGGCGTTGCGGCGTGCGGTTCGGCGTGCGCTTGGCCGGGCGTTGTGTCCGTTCTGTCGGGTGTTGTGTCCGGCGGGGTGTGCGCGGCTGGCGTTGCGGCGCGCGTCCTGCCGTGCGCGGCGGGCTTCGTTCCGGCCTGCGCGGCTGGCGTTGCGGCGTGCGCTTGGTCGGGCGTTGTGGGGGGTTCGGTTTGCGGTGCCGGTGTTTCGCGGTGCGGGGCGATGGTGACGCGGACGATGGTGCGGCGTTGCGTGACGCGGCCCATGGTGCCGCCCTTCTGCCGGAGCGTGTTTCGGTTTCAGCTCGACGGTAGGTTCTCCGTATGCGCGACGGCCACCTGGACCCGGCGCCCGCGCGGCTCGCGGCGGTGATTCTCGCGGGTGGACGGGCGCGACGGCTCGGTGGCCGGGACAAGCCGATGGTGGCCGTCGGCGGGGTGCCGATGCTCCACCGCGTGCTGGCCGCGGTGACCCAGGTGGGCGCGGAGCCCAGGGTCGTTGTCGGGCCGGGGCGAGAGGGGCTGCCCGGTGCCGTGCGAGTCGTGCGGGAGGAGCCGGCCGGGGGCGGGCCCGTGGCCGCGGCCGCTGCCGGGCTCGCGGAGCTCGGCGCCCTGACACGCCCTGTGTCACCCCGGGACGATCCGGCCGCTCGGTTGGTCGCCCCGCGTGCTGTGCCGCCTGGGGGCGATCAGGCCGCTCCTGGGTTGGTGGCCCTGCTCGCGGCGGATCTGCCGCTGCTCACGGGCAAGAGCATCGAGGTGCTGGTGCGGGCCGTGGACGAGGGCGGCGTCGACGGGGCGGTGTTCCTCGACGGGGAGGGGCGGCGGCAGCTGCTGTGCGGCGTCTGGCGGACCTCCGCCCTGGCGGAGGCGATCGCCCGGCACGGCGTGGTGGAGGGGGCCTCGCTGCGCGCGCTCGTCGCGGGGCTCGATGTGCGGGAAGTGCGGTGGGACCGGCCGCGGCCGCCCTACTTCGACTGCGATACCGAGGAAGATCTGCGAAGGATGGATGCGAGTGAGTGACGACGTGTTGGAGCGGTGGCTGGTCGAGGCCGCCGGCGTGCTCGGGGTCGAGGCGCCCGACGCGGCGGCTCGAGCGGCGGTGCTCGACCTCGCCCGGGACGTGGCGCACAACGTCGCCCGGCCGGGCGCGCCGCTGACGGCTTTCCTGCTCGGGGTGGCCGTGGGACGCGGGGCGGACCTGCGGCGTTCGCGGGAGGAACTGAGCCGGTTGGCCACCCCTTCCGAGTGAGCGATCGACTCTGGATAGGGTGAGGCGGGGTATAGGGAGGCGATCATGGCTGGTGAGCGGGACGACGCCGCGTCGTTTGAAAACGCGTTGTTCGATGACGAGGACCCCGCGGGCGGCAACCTCAAGGAGAAGGTCGCCGAGGCCTGGCGGGACTTCGCGCGGCACCTCGTGGACGGGCTGCGCGACCTCTCGGCCGGCACCACGCTCGACCTGACCCTGGACCCCACCGCCTCGGGCACCGGCGATGCGGTGTACTCGATCCAGGTGACCGGCGAGGACGGCGACCAGCTCGCGGCGACCGCGGTCAGCAACGCGGACCTGCCCGCCGCGTATCGGCTCGACCGTAGCGTCATCGCCGAGATCGTGGCGCTCGGCTGGTCGCCGCCGGGGGTCACGGCCGGCTCGGGAGAGTCGTTCGGGCTACGGGTCGGCAAGGGCGACTCGGCGCAGCTGAGCCGCCTGATCACCCGCACGCTGCGGGACATCTACGGCGCGCCGCACCCGGCGTTTCTCACCTACCTGGCGCACGACAGCGAGGGACGGGTCGCTCCGGTGCCGGTCCTCGGGGTCGCGCGGTCGATCGCGTCGGTGCTCGACGCCGACGGGGACGGCGTCGTCGACGTGGTCCGGCCGGGGACGGCCGGCGCCCTCGCCGAGCTCGCGGAGCAGACCGAGGACCTCCCGCTGTACGACAAGGTCACCACCGTCGTCGCCCGGCTGATGAAGACCACGCCCGAGGAGCTGCCGATCGACCCCGACGGGGACATCGGCATCCGGTCCGGCTCGGCGATGGTGTTCGTGCGCGTGCGCGACAACCCGCCGCTGGTCGACGTCTTCTCGCCGATCCTCACCGAGGTCGAGCCGACCGAGCGGCTTTACGTGAAGCTGTCCGAGCTGACCAACCGGATGCCGATCGGCCGGCTGTACTGCACCAACGACACCGTCTGGGCCAGCGTCCCGGTGTTCGGGCGCGACTTCCAGGCCACGCACCTCATGCTCGCCGTGCAGGTGATGACCGGGCTGGCCGACGAGCTCGACGACCGGCTGCACGGCGAGTTCGGCGGCAAGCGGTTCTTCGGCGAGGGCGACAAGCCGAAGCAGGCCATCACCAGCGACAGCGAGCGCACCGGGATGTATCTCTAAGCCAACGTGATCCATGCCTGCTCGGCGAGCGTCGCCAGGTCGTTGGCCTGCAGGCCCTGGTCGGACAGGGTCCACAGGGTGCCACCGATGACGAGCGAGCGCTGGATCGCGGACTGCCGAATCGGATGGGTGACGGCGCCCGCCTGCGTGAGCGACCGGTCGGCCACGGTCAGGACCAGGACCTTCGGTTGCCCGCCGGCATATGTCGGTACGACGAGCCGCCCCGACGCCGGCCAGTAAAGAAACGCGTGCGGGTCGAACTCGGCGGGTGACGACGCGCCCGGGATGTGGAACTGCGCCAGGCGGGCGGGGGCGGCCATGTCGCGCACGTCGAAGAGCGACACCTGCAGGCCCTGCACGCGGCCCTTGTCGTTGGCCTCCTGCCCGACGCCGATGAGCCGGCCGTCGCCCGCCGGATGCAGATACGCCGAGTAGCCGGTGATCTTCAGCTCGCCGACGGCGCGGGGCCGGGCCGGGTCGGAGAGGTCGAGCGTGTAGAGCGGATCGGTCTGGCGGAACGTGACCACATAGCCGACGGTGCCGGTGAAGCGCACGGAGTAGATGCGCTCGCCCTTGCCCAGCCCGCCGATCCGGCCCGCCTCGCCGAGCGCGCCGCCGCGCTGCTCCAGCACGTAGACGGCCGAGGCGTCGTTGCCGGTCGTCGCCACGCGCAGGCGGCCGTCCCACTCCGACAGCGAGTACTGGTTGAGCAGCCAGCCGGGCACCTCGCCGGCGGCGACGTATTGTGGCCGCGCCGTGCCCGCGATCGCGAACTTGAACAGCTGGGTGCGCTGCGGCACCGCGGCGCCACCGGCCCGCCCGGCGATCGGCGAGACCGTGCGCCAGCGCTGGTCATTGGCGATGTACAGGCTCGGGCCGTTGGCGTAGACGAAGCCGCCGTCGGCCGCGACCGAGATCGGGTCGCCGGTGCCGAGGGCGGCCGCGGCCAGGTCGAAGGTGGCGATCGTGAGCATGGACGTGCCCGAGTACGTGTCCGGCAGGCTCACCGCGCCGCAGTCGACCCGGCCCTCGGTGCGCTTGCCGGAGGCGTCCACCGAGTCCCACCGGGGCAGCCAGGCGGAGATCGGCGCGGAGGCAACGACGGAGCGGTTGGTGACCAGCCGGGCGTCGTCGCCGGCGTAGGCCGCGTAGTCGGGGAAGTCGAACTGCGGGCCGGAGCGGATCACGACCCGGGCGACGCTGCCGACCTGCCGGGCGTCGACGAGCGCGCCGTCGATGCGGTAGCTGCCCACGACCTTCGGCGCGCCGGCCAGGTCGACCAGGGTCAGCAGCGCCCCGGCGAGCCGAAGGTCGGAGTAGTCGTAGCCGAGCACGAGCGCGCGGTCGCCGGACAGCAGCAGCTCGCTCGCCGCCATCGCCCTGTGCCGGTCCTTGGCGCCGGACAGCGTCAGTGTGCCGGCGATCTTGCGCGAGGCGGCGTCGACGACGGTGAGCGTGCCGCCGTGGGTGATGGTGACGATCCGCTTGCCGTCGGTCTTGACCAGGTCCGGCTCGTCGACGCCGGCCTCGTGGGTGTTGGTGCCGGAGTACGCCTGGTCGGCGCCCGCCCCGCGCTCGGCGGCACCGGCGGTGTCGGCCTGCACCGCGGCGGCCTCCGGCATGCCTCCCTTCGCGAGGGGATCGCCGTTGAACATGCGCATCGAGCCGGTCAGCCCCCACGGCGTGACCGCCTCTTGGGTCGCCGTCCGCAGGCCGCGGAGCAGCTCGTCGCAGGAGTCGTACGCGGCGAGGCGGAGAGCGGGCGCGGGCCCGGCCGGTTGGGTGGCGGGGCCCGGCCTGTCGGCGGTCGCGGCACCCGACGTGCAGCCGGCTGTCGTTGAAGCCAGGACCAGGCAGGCGGCGCTCAGCGTGACGGCGGCGCGGTTCATGGCTTTAGGACGGCGGCGGGGCCCCCGCGGTTCCCGGGTCCGTCACCATTCGCGGTGCGAGGGTCTCCACCAGCCGGGACAGTACGATCATGCTGCGCGTGGAGGTTACAAACGGCTCTGCGCGCAGCTTCTCCAGGGCCTCCTCCAGCCCGGCCATGTCCATCGCCCGCAGGTGGACGAGCGCGTCGGCCTCGCCGGAGACCGTGTAGGCCCCCACGACCGCCGCATGGCGCTTGGCCGCCGCGCGGATCTGCTGCGGCGAGGTGCGGCCGGTGCAGAACAGCTCGACGAATGCCTCGGTGGTCCATCCGACCGCGCCGGGGTCGATGAGGGCCGTATAGCCGCGGATCACTCCGCTGGATCGCAGCCGGTCGACGCGTCGCTTCACCGCCGGGGCGGACAGCGCGACCTTCTCGCCGATCTCCGCATACGATGAACGGGCGTCCTCCTGCAGTAGCGCAATGATTCGCTGGTCGATCGCGTCGAGGCGCAACGAATCCCTCCTTGAAAGCAAGCCTTCTTGCTGTTTTGCGTACCCCAGGGTATCTACCGTTTGATGTCGTGAGGCGGTCGTACCTGATGTCGCCACCCGAGCACTTCGTGGTGGAGTACGCGATCAATCCCTGGATGGACACCAACACCGCGGTGGACACCGAGCTGGCCGTGAAGCAGTGGGAGGGCCTGCGCGAGACGCTGGTCCGCCTCGGCCACGAGGTCCACGTGCTGACGCCGGAGATCGGCCTGCCGGACATGGTCTACGCGGCCAACGGCGCGTTCTCGGTCGACGGCGTCGTGTACGGCGCGCGGTTCAAGTACCCGCAGCGCATGGCCGAGGCCGCCGCGCATCGCCGCTTCTACGACACACTCGGCTGGCGGTTCGTCACGCCGTCCGAGACCAACGAGGGCGAGGGCGACTTCACCTACCTGCCCGCGGCGCTCGGCGGGCTGGTGCTGGCCGGCCACGGCTTCCGCACCGAGGTCGCCGCGCATGCCGAGGCCCAGGAGGCGCTGGGCCGGCCGGTGGTCTCGCTGCGCCTGATCGACCCGCGCTTCTACCACCTCGACGTGGCGCTCGCACCGCTGGACGACGAGAACGTCGCGTACTACCCGGGCGCGTTCTCCGAGTCGTCGCGCCGCGTGCTGCGGCAGCTGTTCCCGTCGGCGATCATCGCCACCGAGGACGACACGCTCGCGTTCGGCCTCAACCTCGTCTCCGACGGCCACAACGTGGTGCTGAGCAGCGAGGCGACGGCGCTCGCGGTGCGGCTGCGGGAGGCGGGCTACACGCCGGTACCGGTGGAGCTCACGGAGCTGAAGAAGGGCGGCGGCAGCGTGAAGTGCTGCGTCGCCGAGTTGCGCGGCTAGATCCGAAAGGTCCGGCGACCGCGGTCGCCGGACCTTTCGTTGGTCACGACGATTGGACCAGGATCCACTTCGCGGTGAACGCGGCGGCGGCCGGGGACCCACCGGGCTGCCCGCCGCTCACCGGCGCGGTGCCGGCCACCGACACCTGGGCGCCCGTCTTCAGGGCGCTCGGCTCCAGCGTGTGCCGCTTGTCGTACACCCTGACGCTGTTGTTCAGGGTCCACGCCCGCGTGAAGCCGTCCGACGAATGGACCGTCACCGACGTGGGCGTCACGTTTGTCGCCGCGCCCCGCTGCATAGCCACCCGGACCGGCCCGTTGGTGGTCTGCACGATCCCCTCGCCGTGCAGCACGCCCTTGAGCATGTCGTGGTGGGATGGCGCGGACGATGTGGTTTCGGGGGTTGGGGTGGGTTGTGCCACCGCCGCCGCTGGCGGTAACGCGCCGACGAACGTCAGTGCCACCGCGCCGCAGAGTAAGCCTATCCGCGAGCGTCTCATCGGATACCTCCTCGGAATCGGGCCAATCGGCCCAATTACCTCGGCTCCCGTGCGGCAAACCTGACATAAGACCCCTGGCGCATCAGCACGTGCGGGGCCTGGTCTATGCCAGGCGGAGCTCGGGGCGGGCCGCCACCGCGGCGTGCGGGACGGTCTGGCGGGCCGGCTCGATCACGCCCCACGGCGTGCGGAACGCCTGCCGGAGGGCCTCGTCGAGGCGCCACATCTCAGCGGTACTGCCCAGGCGCACCCAGAAGTTCTCGCGCACCCCGTCGATCGCGGTGAGGCCGAGCTGGATGCCGGTGCGGTCGGGCTCGGGGGTCCAGGTGACGTCGGCGAGCTGGTGCAGGTCGGCGTTGAGGTGGAGGCTCACGCGGCGCAGTACCGCGGACTCGCTCGTGACGACCAGCCGGCCGCGGGTCAGCATCAGCACGTTGCGGCGCCGCCCTCGCGTGGTGCATCGGGCTACGACGGCGACCGCGTCGCGGTTCCCGGCGCAGCGCCGCAGTATCTGGACGTGCCGCGCGACCGTGCCGCCCGACAGCTTCGCCAGCGCTGTGGCCGGCAGGAACGTCCGCGAGAAGGTGTCCAGCGCTTCCATACCGTGCGCAACGACCCGCCACGCGGGCCGACACGCGTTTCCGGCGCCGATCTCGCGACCGCGGCGTCCCGACACTCCCACGATGTCCGGATGTTGCCTGGTTGCGGCCGCGGGATCGGCGCACAGAGGGTGCGACGCCGGCGCACCCGGGAATCATGCCTGCTCGCGGTGGGCGACCCGCTGGGAAGCCGGATCGTCGGGTGCGTGGGCCCACCCGGGCGGTCGCCGGGCGCAGTGACCCGACGGAGTGGTCCGTCGGATCCGGCGACCGACCGGGCGGGCGGTCTGGACGAGCGCCGGCGGGGGAGGGTCGAAGCGGAGCTGGGTCAGGAGGCCGACGGGCGTGGGCTCGGCTTCAGCGGTGCGCAGACCTCCACCGCCGCGGCGACCTTCGCGTCCGCGGTGTCAAGCTGGTCCGTCGGGCCGGTCACGGTGACGCCGTGCTCGTTGAGGCAGTTGCGGTACGCCGCGTCGCGGCCACCCCCACCGCGGTTGCCGTTGCCACCGCCCGGGAACGCCGTCGGGCGCAGCGACTCGCACGCCTTCTGCGCCTTCTCCCAGGTCTGCTGATCGACGCCGCTCGGTGCGACCGAGCCGGAGAAGCCGCCCGGGCCGCCGCGGAAGGCGCCGCCGTCCGACGGGCGTGGCTCGCCGGACGGGCGCGCCTGGCCGGAGCGGTGGCCGGACGGGCGGGCCGTCGGGCGGTTCGACGCGTTGAACTGCGGGAGGTCGACGCCGTTGTGGCGCAGGCACGACGCGTAGTCGCTGCCTCCGGACGCGCTCGCGGCGGCCGGAGCCTTGTCGTCGGAGGAGCCGCAGGCGGCGGCGAAGAGGGCCACCGCGGCGAGCGCGAGTGCGGCGCCACCGATCCGCTTGTTCGTCACCTGTGTGATGCAACGGCGCGAACCTCGACGCGAAGTCGATCGAACCTCAAAATTGCATCACAACCGGCGGGGTGATCCGCCGGGGTATGCGGTGAATTGCCCGGTCGCCCACCCGGCCCGCGGCTCTCAGGGAACTTTGAGGCCCGGCCCAGGTAGCCGGGAGGAGGACCGGCTGAACTACTGACCCATGAAGGTCTGGTGGCTGGCCGGAGGCGCCGCCGCGCTCGCGGCCGCGGCCGTGACAGCGGTCGTGCTGACCGGCGACGACAAGCCGGCGCCGGTGAAGGTCGGCACGGTGAAGGTGACGCGCGGTCAGGTGACCACCACGGCGTCCGCCTCCGGCACGGTGCAGGCGCAGGCGAGCCGCAGCCTCGGCTTCACGTCGAACGGCACGCTCACCGACCTCAACGTCAAGCCCGGCGACGTGGTCACCGAAGGGGCGGTGCTCGCGAAGATCGACGCCTCGTCCGCGCAGGACGTGGCCGACCAGGCCACGCAGAACGTCTCCGCCGCCCAGGACGCGCTGAACCGCGCCCAGCAGGCCCACGACACCGCGCTCGCCGCACCCACCGCGACCCCGACGCCGTCGACCGCCGCCTCCCGCCCCGCCGGCGGCACCACCCAGAACACCGGCACCCAGAACACCGGCACCCAGAACACCGCGCAGAGCCGGGCCAACCAGATCCAGGCGACCAGCGACAACCTGATGAACGCCCAGCAGCGGCTCAACAACGCCCGGCTCAGCCTGACCCAGGCCAACGCCAAGCTCGCCGGCACCGTCATCAAGGCGCCCGTCGGCGGCAGGATCCTCGCGGTCAACGGCACCGTCGGCAGCCAGGCCGGCTCCAACGTCATCACGCTGGCCGGCGCCGGCGACGTGGTCGTCAAGGCGCAGTTCACCGAGGCCGAGGTGGCCCACCTGCGGGTCGGCCAGGCCTCGACGATCACGCTGCCGAACGACGTCAGCACGAAGTACGACGGAAAGGTCATGCAGATCGATCCCGCCGGCACGGCGTCCAACCGCCTCGTGCGGTACGCGGCCCTGATCTCCTTCGAGAAGGTGCCCGATACGCTCCTGTACGGCCAGAGCGCTACTGTCGCTGTAGTCACCGCGTCCGTGGACAACGTGCTGTCGGTGCCGTCAACCACCGTGCACAACGGCTATGTGACGGTGCGGGTCAACGGCAAGGACGAGGAGCGGGCCGTCGAGACCGGGCTGCGCGGCGACGTCAACACCGAGATCAAGAGCGGACTTGCCCAAGGCGACGAGATCCTGACGGCGGGTCAGTGACGATGGAGCCGATGCCTGTAACCGTGTCCCAGGCGACCGAACGCCGTCCCAAGGTCCTCGTCGTCGACGACGAGGCGAGCATTCGTGCCCTGCTGTCGGCCACGCTGCGACTGACCGGCTTCGAGGTGCGGGTCGCGACCGGCGGGCGCGAGGCGCTGGCGGCGGCCGCGGAGTACGGCCCGGACCTCGTCGTGCTCGACGTGATGATGCCCGACCTGGACGGCTTCGAGGTCGCGCAGCGGCTGCGCACCAGCGGCCGGCCGGTGCCGGTGCTGTTCCTGACCGCGCGGGACTCGGTCGAGGATCGCATCTCCGGGCTCACGGTCGGCGCCGACGACTACGTCGCCAAGCCGTTCAGCCTCGAGGAGGTCGTGCTGCGGATCCGCGCGATCCTGCGCCGCAGCCTGGGCGAGCAGCAGCAGCTCGTCGACGGCGGGGTGCTGCGCTACGCCGACCTGGAGATGGACGAGGACGCCCACGAGGTGCGCCGCGGCGGCCGCCGGGTGGACTTGTCGCCGACCGAGTTCAACCTGTTGCGGTATTTGCTGACCAACGCCGGCCGCGTGGTCAGCAAGGCGCAGATCCTCGACCGCGTCTGGAACTACGACTTCGGCGGCGACGGCCGGATCGTCGAGTCCTACGTGTACTACCTGCGTCGCAAGATCGACAAGTGGGACCCGCCGCTGATCCACACCGTGCGCGGCGTCGGCTACGCGCTGCGATTGCCGAGAACCGAGGCGTGACGCTGCGGCCCTTACCGCGGCCCTGGAGACAATGGACGGTCCGCACCAGGATCGTCGTCTCCGTCGTGTCGATCGCCGCGGTGGCCCTGATCGTCGCCAACGTCATCGGCGTGCTGCTGCTCAACTGGTACCTCATGCAGCGCGTCGACCAGCAGCTCATGGCTCCGCCACGGGTGCGGCCGACGAACGGCTACACGACGCAGAACAAGCGGTCCGAGGGCGTCTTCTCACCCGGCCCCGACTTCCAGATCTACCGCTTCAACGCCGACGGCTGGCTGGAGAACAGCGAGACGCCGCTGGTCGACCCCAAGCTGTTCGGCGACATCAAGGGGCGCGCGGCGAACCCCGAGCCGTTCACCGTCGACGGGCCGACGGCGCAGTGGCGGGTCCGGATCTTCTCGTCGTCGAACGGGACCGGCTACTTGGCGTTCGCCATCTCCCTCGCCGACGTCAAGGCGACGCAGGAGCAGATGGTCCAGTACACCTCCGGGGTCAGCGCGGCGCTGCTGATCCTCGTCGGCCTCGCCACCGCGACGCTGGTGCGCGTCGGGCTGGCGCCGCTGACCCGGATGGAGGAGGCCGCGGCCGACATCGCCGCCGGCAACCTGTCCCGGCGCGTCGACGACGCCGATTCGCACACCGAGTCGGGGCGGCTCGGGATCGCGCTCAACACGATGATGACCCGCATCGAGGGGGCGGTCGACGAGAGTGCCGCGTCGGAGCGGCGGCTCCGGCAGTTCCTCGCCGACGCCGCGCACGAGCTGCGGACGCCGCTCACCAGCGTTCAGGGGTTCGCCGAGTTGTACCGCCGGGGCGGCGCTCCGCCGGGCCCGGCCCTCGACGAGGCGATGGAGTGCATCGACGCCGAGGTCAGCCGGATGCGTCTGCTCGTCAACGATCTGCTGACCCTGGCCCGGCTCGACGAGGAGCGCCCGCTGCAGCAGCACCCCGTCGACCTGCTCGCCGTCGCCGCCGACGCGGTGCGCGACGCTCACGTGCGGGTGCCGACCCGGTTCGTGCAGCTCGCCGCGCTCGACGAGCGCTCGGTGACCTTCGAGCCGGTGACCGTGGAGGGCGACGAGGCTCGCCTGCGCCAGGTCGTGGCCAACCTGATCAGCAACGCGCTGCAGCACACGCCGGAGGACACCCGGATCGTGGTCCGGGTCGGGCGGGCCGGGCCGGCGAAGATGCTGCCGATCGCGACGGTCGGCGCCCCGCTGCCCGAGGACGTTGCGCTGGGCGCCATCGAGGTCACCGACAGCGGGCCCGGGATGCGGCCGGAGGACGCCGTGCGCGTCTTCGAGCGGCTGTACCGCGCGGAGGGCTCCCGCTCGCGGCGGACCGGCGGCGCCGGCCTCGGGCTGTCGATCGTCGCCTCGATCGTGCAGGCGCACCGCGGGCGCGTCGAGCTGTGGACCGCGCCCGGGCAGGGTGCGACGTTCCGGGTGCTGCTGCCGGCCCTCGACATGCCGGAGTTCGACGACGGCGAGGTGGACATCGACCTCGATGACGCTCCGGACGAATCCGTAGAAATGCGGGCAACCGGATTCCGAGGGAACTCCGAGGTTCGCTGAGGGTCGCTCCGAGCGAGGCCCACGACGATTCCCCTCATGCGTTTGTCGCTGCCGTCTTCGCGCCGGCCACGGCTCAACTCCGTGATCCTCGTGAACGCCGCGCTCGTGCTCGCCGTGGCCGGTGGCGTCTTCTGGGCGTACCAGATCATCAGCGGACCGGCCGCCGGCGCGGACCCGGGGACGACCAGTACGCGCACCCGCGTCGTCGCCGTCACGCAGGGCACGGTCTCGCAGACCGTCTCCGCGTCCGGCTCGGTGGCGAGCGCGTCCACGGCCAACGCCAACTTCACCACCTCCGGCACCGTGACCGAGGTCGCCGTGAAGGTCGGCGATGTCGTCACCAAGGGCCAGACGCTGGCGAAGGTCGACCCGGCCGCCGCGCAGGCCGCGCTGGACACCGCGAAGGCCAACCTCAACGCCGCGAAGGCCGCGCTGACCCGCGCCCGGAACAACAACGCCGACGACGCCACGATCGCCTCCGCGGAGGCGCAGGTCGCCACCGCGCAGGCCAACGTCGCCTCGGCGCAGGCGACGGTCAGCGGCACGGTGCTGACGGCCCCGATCGCCGGCACCGTCACCGCCGTCAACGGCGCGGTCGGCTCGTCGTCGTCCGGCTCGTCCTCGTCGGGTGGCGGGAGCGGCAACAACCCCGCGTCCGGCTCCAGTTCCAGCTCCAGCTCCGGCAGCGGCTTCATCCAGCTGGCGGACCTGTCGAAGCTGCAGATCGACGCGAGCTTCGCCGAGTCGGACGCGACCAAGCTCAAGGCCGGCCAGACCGCCGGCATCACGTGGAGCGCGCTGAGCGGCACGCGGGCGACGGGCAAGGTCAGCACCATCGCGCCCACGGCCACGACCAGCAACAATGTCAACTCCTACGCGGTGGTGATCACGCTGGACTCCCTTCCCGACGGGGTACGGCTGGGGCAGAGCACGACCGCGGTCGTGACGGTCGCCGAGGCGCAGAACGTGCTGCGCATCCCGAGCGCGGCGCTGCGCACCGCCGGCGGCCAGCGCACGGTCACGGTGCAGGTCAACGGGCAGAACGAGGAGCGTCAGGTCGAGGTCGGCATCACCGGCGGCGGCTTCGTCGAGGTCAAGTCGGGGCTGCGGGCCGACGACCAGGTCGTGGTCACCACGAGGACGACCACGTCGACCACGGGCCCCAACAACCAGCAGTTCCCAGGCGGCGGCAACTTCCCGGGCGGCGGCGGCAACTTCCCCGGTGGTGGCGGCGTGGTCCGCAGAGGAAACTGACATGAGCGGTCCGGTGCTCGACATCCACCATGTCAAGAAGATCTACGGGCAGGGCGAGACCGAGGTGCACGCCCTGCGCGGCGTGTCGCTCACCGTCGAGCGCGGCGACTACGTCGCGATCATGGGCTCGTCCGGCTCCGGCAAGTCGACGCTGATGAACATCCTGGGCTGCCTCGACATCCCGACGAGCGGGCGGTACCTCCTCGACGGCGTCGACGTCAGCCGGCTCACCGACCGCCAGCTCGCCCTGGTGCGCAACCGGCGGATCGGGTTCGTGTTCCAGGCGTTCAACCTCATCGCCCGCACCACCGCGCTGGCCAACGTCGAGCTGCCGCTCGCCTACGCCGGCGTCAAGGCGGCCGAGCGGCGCCGCCGGGCCCGGATGGCACTGGGCATGGTCGGCCTGGCCGAGCGCGAGGACCACGAGCCCAACCAGCTCTCCGGCGGCCAGCAGCAGCGCGTCGCGGTCGCCCGGGCGCTGGTCACCGCGCCGGCTCTGGTGCTCGCCGACGAGCCGACCGGCAACCTCGACACCCAGTCCACCAGCGACGTGCTGGCCGTGTTCGATCGGCTCAACCACTCGGGCCGGACCATCGTGCTGATCACCCACGAGCCGGACGTCGCCGAGCGCGCGAAGCGACTGATCAGGCTGGTCGACGGACGCATCGTCCAGGATGAGCGGCTGAAGTGAACATCTTCGAGACCGTCCGCTTCGCGCTGCGCGCGATCACCGCGAACAAGCTGCGCTCCAGCCTCACCGTGCTGGGCATCCTCATCGGCGTGGCGGCCGTCATCCTGCTCGTCGCGGTCGGCAACGGCTCCGCGCAGGCGGTGCAGAAGCAGATCGAGTCGCTGGGCACCAACACGCTGACCGTGACGGCCGGCGGCGGTACCCGCGGGGCCGCCTCGACGCAGAACACCGCGCTGAGCATGGACCTCGTGCCGGCGTTGGCGGACAAGGACGAGGCGCCGCACGTCAAGAGCGTGTCGCCGGTGGTCAACGGGTCGCAGTCGGCGACCTACGAGGGCACCGACCACACCATCACGCAGTTCGTCGGTACCTATCCCGGATATGTGGGCGCGTCCAACTTCAAGGTCGCCAAGGGCGCGCTGTTCACCGACGACGACGTCAAGGAGTCCCGCAAGGTCGTCGTGATCGGCTCGACCGTCGTCGAGGAGCTCTTCGGCAACGTCGACCCGCTGTCCAAGCAGATCACCGTCTCCGGCAAGCTCTTCACCGTCGTCGGGGTGCTCGCCCAGAAGGGCGGCAGCGGCTTCAACGACCCCAATGACGTCGCCGTGGCGCCGGTGAGCGCGGTGCAGGAGTCGCTGACCGGGTACGGTTCGCTCAATCAGCTCCTCGTGCAGGCCACCTCGCCGGACGCGGTCGCCGATGCGCAGGCGGAGATCACGGCGATCCTCAACGAGAAGCTCAACATCAGCGGCTCGTCGACGAGCTCGGCGTACCGAATCCTCAACCAGTCGCAGCTGCTCGAGACCCGGGCGAACACCGCGCAGACGTTCACGCTGCTGCTCGGCGCCGTCGCCGGGATCAGCCTCCTGGTCGGCGGGATCGGCATCACCAACATCATGATGGTGACGGTGACCGAGCGCACCCGCGAGATCGGCATCCGCAAGGCGCTTGGCGCCCCGAAGCGCACCATCCTCACCCAGTTCCTGGTGGAGGCCACGGTGCTCTCGGTCATCGGCGGCCTGCTCGGCGTGCTCGCCGCGGTCATCGGCAGCCGGTTCACGATCGTCAGCATCAAGCCGGTCATCGTGCCGAGCTCGGTCGCCCTCGCGCTGGGCTTCTCGGTGGCGATCGGCCTGTTCTTCGGCAGCTACCCGGCCAGCCGGGCGGCGGGGCTCCGTCCCATCGAGGCCCTCCGTTATGAGTGACGCCAGCCTCCGCGCGGGCGGGTCCTGGCTGCGGTGCCCGAATCCCCGCGGGCGCCGCAGCCCGGTCCCACCCGCGCGGCAGTCGACGAGGAGTTTTCCGTGACCCAGGCCGCTTCGCCCTTCCGCCGGCCGGAGGCGCACCCGTCCGACAACGTCTCCCCGTACGGCAGTCCGCAGCACGCGGACGCCGACGCGGACACGGAGACGCTGCCCGTGGTGGTACCGGACTCAGCGGTGTCGGCTGAGCCCGATCTGCTCGCGAGTCCGGCGCTCGACGACGACCTCAACGAGCGGCTCTCGAAGGCCGCGCCACGGCGCCTGGCCAACCGCGCCACGTACGTCCTGGCCGGCCTGGCGCTCGTGGTCGTCGGCTTCGTCGGGGGCGCCCAGGTGCAGAAGAGCTACGGCACCGCACCGGCCGCGGCCGTTCCCGGCGGGGCCAACCCGGCCGCCCTGGCGAGCGCCTTCGCCAACCGTGGCGGCGGGCAGGGCTTCCCGGGCGGCGGCGGTCAAGGCTTCCCGGGCGGCGGCAACGGCGGAACCGGCGGCACCGGGGGCGGCGGCACCCGCGGCGGCGTCACCGGCACAGTCAAGCTCGTCGACGGCACCACGGTGTACATCGAGACCCCGGACGGCAACACGGTCATCGTGAAGACCAGCGACAAGACGACGGTCTCGACGCCCGGAGCGCTGAAGGACCTGACGGCGGGCTCCACCGTCACCGTCCAGGGTCAGACCGCCGACGGCTCGGTCACCGCCACGTCCATCACGAAGGCGAAGTAGCCCCGCCCCCGCCGCGATCAGACGCCCGCGTAGGAGTGCAGGCCGCTGGCGACCAGGTTGACGCCGAACAGGTTGACCAGCATCGTCGCCCAGCCGATCACGGCGATCCAGCTCGTCAGGCGGCGGCTCACGCTCGGGGTCGAGCGGGCGTGCAGGTAGCAGGCGTACACGACCCACGCGATGAAGGACCAGACCTCCTTCGGGTCCCAGTTCCAGTAGCGGCCCCACGCGGCCTCGGCCCAGATGGCGCCGGCGATGACGCCGAAGGTCCAGATCGGGAAACTGAAGGCGTGGATGCGGAACGTCACGCGCTCCAGTGCGTCGGCCTGCGGCAGGCGCTCGCCCAGGGAGTACGGGAAGCGGGTCTTGCCGGCCTCGTGGCCCGAGCGGATCAGGTGCATCGCGGCGGTCACGAAGCCGACCAGGAAGATGCCCGACGCGATCGAGGCGGCGCCGACGTGGATGACCAGCCAGTACGAGTGCAGGGCCGGGACCAGCGGGCCCTCCGCGACGTAGAGGGTCATGCCGGCGATCGACAGCAGGACCGCCGCGGACAGCGTGACGAACACACCCAGGTGGCGCAGGCTGGTCCACTTGACGAGCACGACCAGCCATGCGGTCACGCCGACCAGGGTGGCGGTCATGACGAACTCGTACATGTTGCCCCACGGGGCGCGCTCCGCCGCGATGCCACGCGCGACCACGGCGGCGAGGTGGGCCGCGAAGCCGAGCACGGTCAGCACGACCGCGGCGACGCCGGCCCGACGTGCGCCGACCGAGCGCTCCGGCGTCTCCGCCGGGACCTCGGAGGAGGTCGCCGGGATCTCGGGGAGGTCGGCCGGGGGGAGCGAACCGCCGGCACCGACGCCGGCGCCGACCGGGACGGCCGCGCGCGTCGCGACGCGCGCGACCAGGCTGCGGCCGCCGAAGGCGTATTCGATCGCGGACGCCATCATGGCGAGCACATAGCAAAAGATCGTGACGACCAGCAGTTGGTCGGACAGCGCACCCATCACACAACCTCCTCGACGTCCTCAGTCTGCGGCACCTGCTCCGGGACGCTCGTGGCAGGGGCGGTCGCGCGCACGATCTCGTCGAACTCGTCGGCGAAGCCGGGGTAGTCGCTGCGGGGCAGGCCGCCCGCCGTGACGCCGGTGGGAGAGATGCGGAAGAAGATCCGGCGGCGCTTGCCGCCCAGCGAGCCGAGCAGGCCGACCAGCAGCGCGACCGAGCCGCCGAGGACGATCGGCTGGCCCGGGTCGTGCCGGATCGAGATGCTGATCCACTGGACCGTGCCGGCGAACTCGACCGTCGTGCCGTCCGGCAGGGTGCCGGTCTCGCCGGGCTTGAGCGCCATCGGGCTGCCGAACTTCGTGAGCCGGCCGGCCTCGATCTGGCGGGTGTCCAGCGTGTACACCGACAGCGGCGCGCCGGCGTCGAAGCCCAGCACCCCCTGGTACGTCTGCAGCATGATCCTCGGGTCGTTCTCGGCCGGGAAGGCCGAAGAGTTCACCGATGGGTCGGACGGGAGCGTGGGCACGTAGACGCCGGAGAACCCGATCTGCGACTTGTCGTCGCGGGTGCCCGTCTGCGGGTTGATGTTGACGTCCGGGAACGTCGCCACGCCCTGGCTCGTGAGCAATCCGTCGCTCGGCAGGAACGGCGTCACGTTGACCGACGACTTGCCGTACTTGTCGGTGTACTTCAGGATCGGCGCGTACCCGTGACCGAGCAGCGACACGTTCGCGCCGTCGAGCCGCAGCGGGTCGTTGACCTGCAGCACCTGGTTGCTCTCGCGGCCGTGCTGCTTCACGTTGACGTCGGCCCGGTAGCTGATCGGCTGGCCGTTGGGCAGGTAGGTCGCGGTGAACTTGTCCATGCGCAGGCAGAAGCGGGGCAGGTCGTTCTCGCCGACCTGCGCGCCCAGGGCGTGCTCGTCGTAGTTGAGCAACGTGTTGCAGAACGCGAAGTCGTCGCCCCGCACCAGCAGGCGGTTGCCGTGCCAGCCGAACCACGAGCCGTACGCGACGCCGAGGAGCAGCGACAGCAGCGCGAAGTGGAAGACCAGGTTGCCGGTCTCCTTGAGGTAGCCCTTCTCGGCCGAGATCTCGGTGACGTCGCCGTCGCGCCGCACGGTCGTGCGAAACCGCCGCTTCTTCAGGACCCGGCGGATGCGGTCGGCGGTCTCCGGCGTGGCCGGGCCGGGCAGCGTGGTGTGCGCCGGCAGCCGGTCGAGCCGCTTCGGAGCCTTCGGGGGCTGCTTCACCAGCGCCGTGATGTGCGAGCGGAACCGCGGCACCAGGCAGCCGACCAGCGAGACGAACAGCAGCAGATAGATCGCCGAGAACCACGGTGACCCGTACACGTCGAAGAAGAAGAGCCGGTCGAGCGTCGGCCCCCACTGCTGGTGCGTGTCCAGATAGGTGCGGACCTTCTCCGGTGACACGGTGCGCTGGGGCAGCACCGAGCCGGGGATCGCCGCCACGGCGAGCAGGAACAGCAGCACGAGCGCGGTGCGCATGCTGGTCAGCTGGCGCCAGGCACGGCGGCTCACGGCCACGGTGGTGTGGTAGAGCCAGCGCATCAGATCGGCACCGATCCGGGCCCGAGGTTGGACTGCAGCGCGATCATGAGGGAACTCCAGACGCCGGTCACCAGGGCGATCCCGACCAGCACGAGCAGCGCGCCGCCGACGCGGGTCACCCAGCGACTGTTGCGGCGGATGAACTTGATGACCCCGATGAGTCGCTGGAAGCCCAGCCCGACGGCGATGAACGGGATGCCGATGCCCAGCGAGTACGCGGTGGCCAGCGTGACCGCGCGGGCCTGCGAGCCGCTGGTCGAGCCGAGCGCGATCACGGCGCCGAGCGTCGGCCCCGTGCACGGGGCCCAGGACAGCGCGAACACCATGCCGAAGACCGGCGCGCCGATGAGGCCGGCCGCCGGCAGCCGCTGGATGCGCCACTGCCGCTCCAGGCCCGGCACCAGGCCCATGAAGGCCAGGCCGAGCACGATCACGGCCACGCCGGCGATCACCTCGATCAGCCGGCGGTGCATTATCAGCGACATCGCCGCCTGGGTGGCGAGCACGATCAGCCCGATGAACACCGCGGCGAAGCCGGCGATGAACAGGCCGACGCCGGCGAGCACCCGGCCGCGGCGCTGGCCCGAGTCGAGGTCGGCGCCGGCCAGGCCGGTGACGTAGGAGAGGTAGCCCGGTACCAGGGGCAGGATGCAGGGGGACAGGAAGCTGGCCAGGCCGGCCAGGACGGCGATGGCGATCGCCGCCAGCAGCGGGCCGCTCTCGGCGACTGTCCTGGCGTCGGCGAGCACGGTCGTCATGTCGGGCCGCCCGCGGTCACGACTCGGCCAGCAGGTCGCGGACGATCGGTTCGAGCAGCTTCTGGTCGACCGAGGAGCGCATGACAGTGGCGATCCGGCCGGCCTTGTCGATCACCAGCGTGGCCGGGATCGAGTTGGGCGGCACGCTGAAGTCCAGCGCGAGTGAGGCGGACGGGTCGAAGATGCTGCCGTACGTGGGCTTGACGTCGGCCAGGTAGGCGTCGGCCTGACTGCGCTGGTCGCGCACGTTGACGCCCACGAAGGTGACGCCCCGGTCCTTCGTGGCGGCGAGCACCTTCTCCAGCTCGGGCGCCTCGGTGCGGCACGGCGGGCAGTACGAGGCCCAGAAGTTCACGACCACGACCTCGCCCTTGTGCTGGGACAGGTCGAACTGGCCGCTGCCGTCCATGAACTCGCCGCGCATCGCGGGCGCGGCGACCCGGTCGGCGGCCGCGATCTTGCGGCTGCCGAGCGCATTCTTCGGCGCGCTGCCGGTGCAGGCCGCGAGGGCCAGCAGGGTCGCGGTCACCGCGACGGCGGCTAGGAGGCGTCGCATCGGTCACGCCCCCTTGGCCTGGCGCGCCGAGGCCGACAGCGCGATGAGGTGGGCGGCGGGCTCGGAATACGCGATGCCGACGATCTTGGTGTCCTCGAAGTGGAAGCTGGTCATGCTGGCCAGGGCGCACTCGCGGCGGCGCGGGTCATGCCACAGCCGCTTCTTCTCCACGTGCCGGCGCAGCGTCCAGATCGGCAACTGGTGGGATACGCACACGGCCTCATGTCCCTCCGCCGCCTCGCGGGCCGCCATCAGCGCGGCGAACATGCGCGCCGCGATCGCCGTGTAGGCCTCGCCCCAGGACGGGGTCCTCGGGTCACGCAGCACCCACCAGTTGCGCGGGTCGCGCAGCGCGCCGTCGCCCACGCTGACCCGCTTGCCCTCGAAGAAGTTGGCGCTCTCGATCAGCCGGTCGTCGATCGCGGTCGTCAGGCCGAGCTGCTCGGCGAAGGGCGCGGCGGTCTGCTGGGCGCGCTCCAGCGGGCTCGCCACCAGGTGGGTGATGTCCCGGCCGGACACCGCCTCGGCCGCGGCCTTGGCCATCTGCACGCCGAGCTCGGAGAGCCGGTAGCCGGGGAGGCGGCCATAGAGCACCTTGTCCGGGTTGTAGACCTCGCCGTGGCGCAGCATGTGGACGACGGTCTTCATGCCCGCTGGGTCCCAGCCTGCGCCGCGGCTCGCGCCGCGTGGGGCAGCGCCGCCTCGAGCACCGAGAGCCCCTCGTCGTCGATCGCCGTGGAGACGAACCAGGACTCGTACGCGCTCGGCGGGAGGTACACGCCGCGGGAGAGCATCTCGTGGAAGAAGGCCCGGAACGCGCCCACGTCCTGTGTCTGCGCGTCGGCGAACGAGTGCACCGGCCGGTCGGTGAAGAAGATCGAGAACATGCTGCCGGCGGAGGACAGCACGTGCGGTACACCCGCGGCGGAAAGCGCCTCGGAGGCGAGCTTGCCGATCGTGACCGCGGTCGCGTCCAGGCGGGCGTAGACCTCCGGGGTGGCCAGGCGCAGCGTCGCCAGGCCCGCGGCACAGGCCAGCGGGTTTCCGGAGAGGGTCCCGGCCTGGTACACCGGGCCGGCCGGGGCCAGTCGCCCCATGATCTCGGCGCGCCCGCCGAACGCCGCGGCCGGCATGCCGCCGCCCATGACCTTGCCGTACGTATACAGATCCGCGTCCACCGGCTCGAGCCCCGCCCAGCCGGAGCGGCTGACCCGGAAACCGGTCATGACCTCGTCGAGGATGAGCAGCGCGCCGTGGCGGTGTGCGAGCTCGGCGAGCTTCGCGTTGAACCCGTCGCGCGGGGCGACGACGCCCATGTTGCCGGCCGCCGCCTCGGTGATGACCGCGGCGATCTGGTCACCGTGGGCCTCGAAGGCCGCCTCGACCGCGGCGACGTCGTTGTACGGCAGGACCAGGGTGTCGCCGGCCGCCGCCCCCGTCACGCCGGGCGAGTCGGGCAGCGCGAGCGTGGCCACCCCGGAGCCGGCCGCGACCAGCAGCGCGTCGACGTGCCCGTGGTAGCAGCCGGAGAACTTGACCACCTTCGGCCGCCCGGTGAACCCGCGCGCCAGCCGCAGGGCGCTCATCGTCGCCTCGGTGCCGGAGTTGACCAGGCGCACCTGGTCGACGGGCGTGCGCGCGACGATCTCCTCGGCGAGCGCGACCTCGCCGGGCGTCGGCGTGCCGAAGCTGGTGCCGCGCGCGGCCGCGGCGGTGATCGCCGCGACGACCTCGGGATGAGCGTGGCCGAGGATCAGCGGTCCCCACGAGCAGACCAGGTCGAGGTAGCGCCGATTGTCGGCGTCGGTGAGCCAGCAGCCGGAGCCGCTGACCATGAAGCGCGGAGTGCCTCCGACTGCCCGGAATGCCCGGACAGGTGAATTCACCCCACCCGGCACGATGGCCTGGGCACGGTCGAACAGGGCCTGCGATGCCGGCGCGTCACCCGCGTGCGGGCCGAGACCGGCGGCGTCAAAATCGGTCACAGCCTGCCCATTCTGACAGCCGCGCCGGACCGGCTCCGCGCGGCCCTCGGGCCCGTGTGCCCGAGACCACTGCGGGGGCGGGTCAGATATAGGCTGTGGCGGTGGATCGCCCCGATCTCTCCGTTTCCGTACACCGCGCCCCGACCGAGACCGTGGTGGCGCTGACGGGTGAGATCGACATGTCGACGGTGCCGCGGCTGGCCGCGGCCGTGAACGATGTGCTGAACGAGCCCCCGGCGCGGGTCGTGCTGGACATGGCCGGTGTGACATTCTGCGATTCGCAGGGGCTCGGGACGCTGGTGGTGCTCAGCCGGAAGGCGACGCTGGCGCAGAGCTATCTGGTGCTGGTCAACGTGGGCGCGTTCCTGATCCGCGTCCTGGACATCACCGGCCTGCGCAACGCGCTGATGATCCAAGAGTCATAACGCCGCGCGCCCGGCGGGCGATCAGAGGTTGGCTCGGGCCTTCGCCAGGGCGGCCATCGCCTTCTCGACCTGCTCGCGGCCCAGCTCGCCGTCCGCGGCCAGGGCGCCCTTCAGCAGCGCCGTCGCCTCATCGAGGGCCACGCCCGCGTGGCGCAGCTCGGCCTCGCGCGCGCGGACCAGCTCCGACTGCGCCGCCAGCTGCTGCGTCATCGTCCAGAGCTCGACGAAGACGGAGACCTTCGCGCGCAGTACCCACGGGTCGAACGGCTTGGTCAGGTAGTCCACGGCGCCGGCGGCGTAGCCGCGCAGCGCGAGATGCGAGTCCCGGTCCGCGGCGGTGAGGAAGATGATCGGCACGTGGCGCGTGCGCTCGCGGCGCTTGATGTGCCGGGCCGTCTCGAAGCCGTCCATCGTGGGCATCTGAGCGTCGAGGAGGATCAGTGCGAAATCGTCGACGAGCAGGCACTTGAGCGCCTCCTCGCCGCTGTCGGCGCCGACGGTCTGCACCGGCAGGCCCTGCAGGATCGCCTCCAGGGCCAGCAGGTTGTCCCGCCGGTCGTCGACGAGCAGCACCTTCGCCGGCCGATCCGGTCCAGTCAAGGATGCCGCTCCCTTCGCGAAGTTTCCCGGTGTCGTCTGAGGCAACTTACACCGCGCGGCCATCCCCATTCACCCAAGCGGCCATCACGTCAAGCAGCTCGTCGAGGTCGACCGGCTTGGTGATGTAGTCGCTCGCGCCCGCGGCGAGCGAGGACTCCCGGTCGCCGGGCATCGCCTTCGCGGTCAGGAACACCACCGGGAGGTCGGCGAAGCGGCGGTTGCGGCGGATCGCGCGGGTCGTCTCGTTGCCGTCCTGGTCGGGCATCATCGCGTCCATCAGCACGATGTTCACGCCGGGGTGCTCGGAGAGGATCCGGACGCCGTCGGTGCCGTTGTCGGCGTACAGCACCGTCATCCCGTGCAGCTCGAGCGCGCTGGTCAGGGCGAACACGTTGCGCACGTCGTCGTCGACGATGAGCACCGTGGCGCCGTCGAGCTGGTGGGCCGCGGCCGTGGGGCGGCGCTCCGACGCCGGCAGCGAGCGCAGCATCGGTGCGGCGGACAGCTGACGTCCGGGCGGCGACTGGGGTTGTGGCTGGGACTGCGGCTGGGCCGGGACCGGGTGGATGGCCGGCATCACCTCGGTCGCGATGACGTCCGGCAGGTACAGCGTGAAGATGGCCCCGCTCCCGACCTCGGACGTCACGCCGATCGCGCCGCCGAGCAGGCGGGCCAGCTCGCGGCTGATCGACAGGCCGAGCCCCGTGCCGCCGTACTTGCGGCTCGTCGTGCCGTCGGCCTGCTGGAACGCCTCGAAGATCAGCGCCACCTTGTCGTCGGAGATGCCGATGCCGGTGTCGGAGACCGCGAACTGGATCACGCGGCGAGCGCCGGCCAGCGTCGGCGCGGAGAAGGCGAGCCCGGCCGGCGCGACCCCGATGGCCAGCGTCACCGAGCCGTGGTCGGTGAACTTCACCGCGTTGGAGACCAGGTTGCGCAGGATCTGCTGCAGCCGCTGCGGGTCGGTGACGATCGCCGGCGGCAGCGCGGGATCGGCCACCACGGTGAAGTCGAGGCCCTTGTCCTCGGCCTGCGGGGCGAAGGCCTGCTCGACATACGCCCGGATGTCCTCGAACGAAACCTCGCCCGGCTCGACGTCCATCCGGCCGGCCTCGATCTTCGACAGGTCCAGGATGTCGTCGATCAGCGCCAGCAGGTCGGAGCCGGCGTTGTGGATGGTCGCGGCGAACTCGATCTGCCGGGCGGTCAGGTTGTCGTCCGGGTTGTCGGCGAGCAGGCGGGACAGCAGCAGCATCGAGTTGAGCGGGGTCCGCAGCTCGTGGCTCATGTTGGCCAGGAACTCCGACTTGTACTGCGAGGCCTGCGCGAGCTGCTGCGCCTTCTCCTCCAGGCCGAGGCGCGCCATCTCGATCTCGCGGTTCTGCTTCTCGATGTTGCCCTTCTGCTCCGACAGCAGCGTCGCCTTCTCCTCGAGCTCGGCGTTGGTGCGCTGCAGCTCCGCCGACTGGTCCTGCAGCTCGAGGGCCAGCCGCTGGGACTGCGACAGCAGTTCCTCGGTGCGCCGGTTGGCGAGGATGGTCCTGAGTGCCACGCCGATCGTGACCACGAGCCGGTCGAGGAACGCCAGGTGCAGGTCGCTGAACGGCGACACGCTGCCGAACTCGATCACGCCGAGCGGCTCACCCTCGAACAGCACGGGCAGCACGACCAGGTCGGCCGGCGGGGTCTCGGCAAGGCCGGAGCGCACCTGCAGCCGGCTGTTCGGCGCGGCCTTCACGCGGATCGCCCGGCGCGACAGCGACGCCTGGCCGATCAGGCCCTCGCCGGGGGCGAAGCTGATGTCGGCGCCGGGAGCCACGAACCCGTACGACGCCTCGAGGCGCAGCCGCAGCCCGCTCGCGGCGTCGGCGCCGGACAGGAAGAACGCGCCGATCTGGGCGTCGACCAGGGGCGTCACCTCGGCCATGATCATGCGGCAGACCTCGCCGAGGTCGCGCTGGCCCTGCAGCAGGCCGCCGACGCGGGCCAGGTTGGAGTCGAGCCAGCCCTGCTCGGCGTTCTTCTTGGTGGTCTCGCGCAGGGTCACGATCATCTGGTTGATGTTGTCCTTGAGCTCGGCCACCTCGCCGAGCGCCTCGACCGCGATCCGCTGGGTGAGGTCGCCGCGGGTCACCGCCGTGGACACCTGCGAGATGGCGCGCAGCTGGGTGGTCAGCGTCGAGGCGAGCTGGTTGACGTTTTCGGTGAGGTCGCGCCAGGTGCCGGAGACGCCGCGTACCTGGGCCTGTCCGCCGAGCTTGCCCTCCGAGCCGACCTCGCGGGCCACGCGGGTGACCTCGTCGGCGAAGGAGGAGAGCTGGTCGACCATGGTGTTGACGGTGTTCTTGAGCTCGAGGATCTCGCCGTGCGCGTCGACGGTGATCTTCTGGGACAGGTCGCCGCGGGCCACCGCCGTGGTCACCTGCGCGATGTTGCGGACCTGGCTGGTGAGGTTGGACGCCATCGAGTTGACGTTGCCGGTCAGGTCCCGCCAGGTGCCGGACACGCCCTTCACCTGCGCCTGTCCGCCGAGCTTGCCTTCGGTGCCGACCTCGCGGGCGACGCGGGTGACCTCGTCGGCGAAGGAGGAGAGCTGGTCGACCATGGTGTTCACCGTCGACTTCAGGGCCAGGATCTCGCCCTGCGCGTCGACGGTGATCTTCTGCGACAGGTCGCCGCGGGCCACCGCCGTCGCCACCTGGGAGATGTTGCGGACCTGGGCGGTCAGGTTGGAGGCCATGAAGTTCACGTTGTCGGTCAGGTCGCGCCATGTCCCGGCGACGCCCCGCACCTGCGCCTGGCCGCCGAGCTTGCCTTCGGTGCCGACCTCGCGGGCGACGCGGGTGACCTCGTCGGCGAAGGAGGAGAGCTGGTCGACCATGGTGTTGACGGTGGACTTGAGCTCCAGGATCTCGCCGCGGGCGTCGACGGTGATCTTCTGGGACAGGTCGCCGCGGGCCACGGCGGTGGCGACCTGGGCGATGTTGCGGACCTGGCTGGTCAGGTTGGACGCCATGAAGTTGACGTTGTCGGTGAGGTCGCGCCATGTGCCCGCGACGCCGGTGACCTGGGCCTGGCCGCCGAGCTTGCCTTCGGTGCCGACCTCGCGGGCGACGCGGGTGACCTCGTCGGCGAAGGAGGAGAGCTGGTCGACCATGGTGTTGACGGTGGACTTGAGCTCCAGGATCTCGCCGCGGGCGTCGACGGTGATCTTCTGGGACAGGTCGCCGCGCGCCACCGCCGTCGAGACCTGGGCGATGTTGCGGACCTGGCTGGTCAGGTTGGACGCCATGAAGTTGACGTTGTCGGTGAGGTCGCGCCATGTGCCCGCGACGCCGGTGACCTGGGCCTGGCCGCCGAGCTTGCCTTCGGTGCCGACCTCGCGGGCCACGCGGGTCACCTCGTCGGCGAACGAGGAGAGCTGGTCGACCATCGTGTTGACGGTGTCCTTGAGCTCCAGGATCTCGCCCTGCGCCGCGACGGTGATCTTCTGGGACAGGTCGCCGCGGGCCACGGCGGTGGCGACCTGGGCGATGTTGCGGACCTGGCTGGTCAGGTTGGACGCCATCGAGTTGACGTTGTCGGTGAGGTCCTTCCAGGTGCCGGCGACGCCCGGCACGTCGGCCTGGCCGCCGAGCTTGCCCTCGGTGCCGACCTCGCGGGCCACCCGGGTCACCTGCTCGGCGAAGATCCGCAGCGTGTCGACCAGCGAGTTGATCGTCTCCGCCAGCTCGGCGACCTCGCCCTTCGCGCTCACCGTGATCTTCTGCGACAGGTCGCCGCGCGCCACGGCCGTCGCCGCCATCGAGATCGACCGGACCTGGCCGGTCAGGTTGGCCGCCATCGAGTTCACCGAGTCGGTGAGGTCGCGCCAGGTGCCGGCGACGCCGGTGACCTGGGCCTGTCCGCCGAGCTTGCCCTCGGTGCCGACCTCGCGGGCCACCCGGGTCACCTCGTCGGCGAACGACGAGAGCTGGTCGACCATCGTGTTGACCGTGCGGCCGATCGTCATGAACTCGCCGCGCAGCGGCCGCCCGTCGATCTCCAGCGCCAACTGCTGGGTGAGGTCGCCCTCGGCCACCGCCACGATCACGCGGGCGATCTCCGTGGTCGGGCGCCCCAGGTCGTCGATGAGCGAGTTGACCGCGTGGATGCGGTCCAGCCAGGCGCCCTCGAAGCCCTCCTCGTCGAGCCGCTCGGTCATGCGACCCTCGCGCCCGACGACCCGGCTGATGCGCAGCACGTCTCGCGTGTGCCGGAGCTTCATCTCCGCCAGCCGGTTGAAGCGCTCGACCACCTCGCCGGGCAGCCCGTCGCGCCGGCTCAGCCGGATCTTGAAATCGCCGGCCGTCAGCCGGTCCAGCGCCGTGGACAGCTCCTCCAGCAGCAGTGTTTCCGGACTCTTCTGGGTGACTTCTTCGACTGTGGTCATAGCGTCTCCACCGGTCTCGGGGGCAGGCGGTGTCCACCCATCGTCGTCCTTCAGGTTGGATTGTTACCACCGTTCAGTGGAGACTGCGATACGTGACATCCCAGACCGTCCGGAGAATCAGGCTCCCGGCCGACCATAGCTCTCCCGGTCTGGCCCGCGAGGCAATCCGGACGATCATGCACGAACGGGACCTCGGCGCGATCCAGGACGAGGCGCTGCTGCTCATCACCGAGCTCACTACGAACAGCGTTGTACACGCCGGCACCGACGTCGACGTGGAGATCACGGCAAGTAACGATTCGCTCACAGTATCTGTGCTGGACTTCCGGCCCGGCACGGTCACGCCCAGCTTTCCCGACGCCTCCTCCGGCGAGGTGCCGGAGCGCGGCCGCGGTCTGCTGCTCGTCGAGCAGCTGGCCACCGCCTGGGGAACGCTGCACTTCGCCGGCGGCAAGGGCGTGTGGTTTCGGCTCGACCGGCCGTCGCCGGGCACGCCGGGCGAGCCGGCCGTCGCCCCCGCGATCGACCTGCCATCGGCGGTCGACGCGCTGACCTGGTCGGGCCGGGGGACCTCGCTCGAGGAGATCGCCGAGGAGCTGCTGCAGCGGCTGTGCCGGGCGATCGGCGCGCAGGGCGCGGCCCTCACCGTCGACGAGGGCGAGGGGCCGCGCATCGCCGCGGCGTACGGGCGCGTCGGCACCTCGACCGACAGCGGCCGCCGCGTGCCACTGCGCGTCGCCCGGCCCTGGCGCGCCGAGCTGCTCGTGGTCGGCGGCACCGCAGGCCCGGGCAGCCCGTACGCGCGCCCGCTCACCGCCCTCGCCGCCGACCGCCTGACGCTGCTGGTCGAGAACCACCGGCTGCGCCGCGCCGACGCCGAGCGGCGCGCCTGGCTCATGTTCCTCGCCGAGGCCGGCGAACTGCTCGCCCAGTCCCTCGACGTCGAGCTCACACTGGCCCTGATCCCCCGGCTGGTGGTGCCGCGGCTCGGCCAGTGGTGCGCGATCCACGCCGCCGACGCCGGGGGCGATCTGCGCCTGGCCGCCGCCGCCCACGCCGACGAGTCGCTGATCGGCGGCCTGCGCGACGCGCTCGCCCAGGCCACCCCGGAGCTGAAGGAGGCGATGGGTACCGATGCCGTCGTACCGCTGGCGCCGCCCCTGGAGGGCTACGTCGTCGCCCTCATCGCCCGCGGCCAGCACCTCGGCACGCTGACGGTCGGCGGCAACCGCGACACCTGGCAGCGCGCCGAGGAGGTGGCGGTCGTCGAGGACGTGGCCCGCCGGGCCGCTCTGGCCATCGACAACGCGAACATCCACGCGGAGCGGCGCAGCGTGGCCCAGGCCCTGCAGCGCTCCCTCCTGCCGCCCCAGCTGCCGAAGTCCGAGGGGGTCGAGTTCGGCGCCGAGTACGTGCCGACCGGCGGGGGCGTCGACGTCGGCGGCGACTTCTACGACGTGGTCCCGCTCTCCAGCCGTCGCTGGCTCGTCGTGGTCGGCGACGTCTCCGGCAAGGGCGTGCAGGCCGCCACCGTGACCGGCCTGGTTCGCGACGTGACCCGGGTGCTGGTCCGCGACGGCCGGCCGCTGCCGGAGGTGCTGCTGCGCCTCAACGAGACCCTGCTGGAGCGCGGCGGCGGGCGCTTCTGCACGCTCTGCCTGGCCCAGGTCCTGCGCCGCCAGGACGGGCGGCTCGACGTCACGCTGCACCTGGCCGGCCACGACCAGCCGGTCCTGCTGCGCGCGGACGGGCGCACCGAGCTCGTCGGCGCGTGCGGTACGGCGCTGGGCCTGCTCGACACCATCAGCACCCCGCGCGCGCAGGTCTCGCTGGACCCCGGCGACACGCTCATCTTCTTCACCGACGGCGTCACCGAGCGGCGCCGCGGCATCGACCTCTTCGGCGTCGACCGGCTCCGCGACGAGGCCGCCAACCTGGCCGGCTTCCCGGCCGACGTGGTGGCGGCCCGGCTGCGGGCGCGCACGCTGGGCTTCTCGCCCGAGTCGCCGCGCGACGACATCGCCATCTTCGCCGTACGCAACGACGCCTGACGCGCGCCCGGTTACGCCACCCAGCCGGAGTGCAGGAAGTGGGCGGCCAGCACGCCCTGGGTGGCCAGGAACGCGGCGAGCAGCGTCCGGTCCAGCCATCGGTTGCGGCCCATCCGGCCGAGCATCATGAACGCCGGGAAGACCTCGAGACCGATCCGCGAGGCGGAGTACAGCGGGTACGGGATGTCGGCGGTATACCGGCTCGGAAAGCTGATCATGAAGATCAGCAGGGCGGCGCCGAGCAGCGGGAACAGCAGTTGATCGCGGCGCAGGCGCCAGGGGCCGGCGAGGGCGAGCACCAGCAGTACGCCCAGCAGCGCCACCGTGGCGAGTTCCAGGAGGTTGTGGGTCCAGATCTCGGTGAACGGCGGCCCGGGGGCGCGGGCGGCGTCGATCGGGGCGCGCCACGGCCACGCCAGGTGCCGGCCCCAGTGCGCGGCCTGGGTGTGCGAGAAGGCGAGCGCATCGCCGTACGCGATTCGATCGGCGATCATCACGGCACCCAGGCCGAGCGGGATGAGCAGCATGGCCGGCGCGCTCGCCGCGATCCGGCCGTGGTGGCCCGGCGCGCGATCCCCGCGTGGGATGTCGCGACCGCCTGGCGCAGGCCGATCATCGCGCCGTTCGGCGCCGCCCGGCTTCTGTCGCCGGCGCAGCCCCGGCCGGGCTCGGTGCGCACCTTCGCCGTGCGTCGCGACGTAAGCGCCGGCTCCGCGTGTCGCGGCAGGAGCGCCGCCCTCGGGTGGTGCGTCGTGTGCCTCGAGCTGCGCGCCGGTCCTGTGCGCCGCAGTGTCGGCGTTGGCTCCGTGCGCTGCGGCATGGGTGCTGGCTTCGTGCGATCCGCCACGGGTGCTGGCTTCGTGCGACCCGGCGTCGGCGCCGGGCCCGTGTGGTGCGGCATGGGTGCTGGAGCCGTCTGCCCCGGCGTGGGCGCGAACCTCCTGCGTCGCATCGCGGGCGCTGATTACGACCAATGATGATTTGTCGGATAAATTCGGTCGCGGTGTTTCCGGATTTCTCCGGATTTTCCGGTTCAGCACGAGGGCACGAGCGCGGACATAGACGCGCGTGCGGAAGTAGCTCTGCGAGCGGAAATAGGTCCGCGGGCGGAGATAGCCGTGCGTGCGGGCGTACTCGAAGGCGAAGGCGAACAGCAGGAGGATCCCGGCCGAGCGCGTCGCCGCCGCCAGCGCGCCCAGGGCGCCGGCGCGCCACCAGTGCTCGCGGCGCAGGCAGTACACCGTCGCGGTCAGCAGGGCGATGAACAGGCCCTCGTTGTAGGCGGCGCTCAGGAAGAAGGCGGTCGGGAAGGCCACCAGGTAGAAGATCGTGCGGCCGGCGGCGGCGCGGCCGAGCTCGTGCTCCGTGAGCCGGAACAGCACGATCAGCGCCGCGAGCAGGGCGGCGTTGGCGACCAGGAGGGCCGCGACCCACGAACGGCCCAGGCACAGCGGCGTGAAGAGCCGGATCAGCAGAGGGTACAGCGGGAAGAACGCCGCCGGAGAGGCGTCCCCGGTGCGCTGATAGCCGTGCTCGGCGATCGCGATGAACCAGGGCGAGTCGTACTGCGTGGCCCACAGCCGGGCGACCTGCGCGGCAGAGCGGTGGCGGCCCTGGTCGCCGATCCAGGCGAACGCCGAGACGGCGACCAGCCCGGCCCGGCTCGCGGCGAAGATCGCGAGGCCGGACAGCAGCGCCCGCCGCCAGGGGCCGTCAGCCGCTCCCACCGGCGGTCCGGATGCGGACGAGCTCGTCGGCGACGTCGGCTGGGCGGGCGTTCAGGTCGTAGTTGCTCAGCAGGTACAGCATGTCGCCAGCGTCGATCTCCACGAACTCGCTGCGCAGGCCGGCGCGGGTCCGTGAGTCGACGCGCACCCGCTCGATCTGCGACCAAGCGAGGCGGCGGCGTCCCGCGTAGCCGGCGACGACGGTCACGCCGTCCGGGTCGGCCTCCAGCCGGACCGGGGCCAGCAAGTCGCGCAGCGCGTACGCGCCGGCGACGACGGTCGCGACCAGGGCGGCGCTCAGCGCCGGCCGGTCCTCGGCGAGGAGGACAGCGGCGAGCGCCAGCAGCACGGTGACGGCGCACTTGAGCGCCGTGAACCCCGGCGAAACCCGCCAGCGACGGCTGGTCGGCGTCGCCGCGGGCTGTTCGGAAAAGGCACCGTTGCGCATATGCACACTCCTACGATTACGCGATCCGGCCGCCCCGCACGGGGTAAGCGGCAAGAATCGCCTGCAGCATGAGGAACAGGGCGAGCACGACCCGATCGAGCACCGAGCGCGCCGGGAACACCTCGGACACCGCGGCCGCGCTCGACCCGCTCCGACACCGCAGCCGCGTTCGGCCGCGCTCGGCCGCGCTCGGCCTTGCTCGCCGCGAAGATCCCGGGCATGGGCAGCATGGCCCGCCGCCATGGCCGGTCGGCCACCTCCGGTGCGGCCGGCTGCCGGGCCTCCCGCTCCGCATCCGTCCGCGGCATCGTGGAAGCGCCGGTCATGCCGTCGCCCTCACCTCGCCCCGGCCGCTACGCATCGCTCCGGGCCGGTCACGTCAGGGCCTCAGCCCGCCGCGGACGACCAGGTCGAGCAGGGCGAACACGAACAGCGCGATGCCGACGAACCCGTTGGCGGTGAAGAACGCCCGGTTGACCCGCGACAGGTCGCCGGGGCGCACGATCGAGTGCTCGTAGACAAAGGCCACCGCGGTCACGAACAGGCCGATCCACCACAGCCAGCCCAGGCCGACCAGCTGACCGAACCAGGCGAACAGGGCGAACGTCACAACGTGCGCGATCGTCGACAGGTGCAGGGCGAACGGGACGCCATAGCGGGCCGGGACCGAGTGCACGCCGATCTCCCGGTCGATCTCGGTGTCCTGACAGGCGTAGATCAGGTCGAAGCCGCCGATCCACAGCCCGACCGCGACGCCGAGCACCCAGGCCGGCCCGGAGCCGCGCAGGTCGCCGGTGATCGCCAGCCACGCGCCGACCGGCCCGACGAGCTGTGCCAGGCCCAGGATCGCGTGGGGCCAGTTGGTGAAGCGCTTGCCGTACGGATACACGACCAGGGGCACCACGGCCAGCGGCGCGAGCGCGAGGCAGAGCGGGTTGAGCAGGGCCGCGGCGCCGAGGAACACGACCAGGGCGACGGCCGCGCCGGTCCACGCGGTGCGCACGCTCACCGCACCGGTCACCAGCTCGCGCTTGGCGGTGCGCGGGTTTCGCGCGTCGACGCGCCGGTCGATGATCCGATTGGCGGCCATCGCGAACGTGCGGGCGCCGACCATGGCGATCGTCACCAGCAGCAGGTCGAGCCAGCGGACGTGCGAGTGGCCGCCCTCCTGCGGGCCGGTCGTCATCGCCGTCAGGGCGGCCAGGTAGGCGAACGGCAGCGCGAACACGGAGTGCTCGATCGCGACGAGCCGCAGGAAGGCCTTGACCCGGCTCGAGGGTGCCTCAGGTGCCTCAGCGAGCGTCACTTGAACCCATACTCTCTCCAGCGCTTGTCGACCCGCGCCACGACCTCGGGCGACATGACCATCTCTTCCGGCCAGCCGCGATGGTAGCCCTCGGCCGCCGTCTTCCGCGTCGCGTCCAGCCCCACCTTGCCGCCCCAGAACTGCTGGTAGGAGGAGTGGTCGAGGTGGTCGACCGGGCCCTGCGTGAGCAGCAGGTCGTGCGAGTAGTCGACGTTGCCGAACGCGCGGAAAGCGACCTCCGCGTAGTCGTGCACGTCGCAGTCCTCGTCCACGACCACGATGAGCTTCGCCAGCGACAGCAGGTGGGCGCCCCAGATCGCGCTCATCACCTTCTGCGCGTGCTTCGGATACCGCTTGCGGATCGAGACGATCACGCAGTTGTGGAACACGCCGGCGGCGGGCAGGTCGTAGTCCACGATGTCCGGGATCAGCAGCTTGAGCAGCGGCAGGAAGATGCGCTCGGTCGCCTTGCCCAGGCCGTGGTCCTCCTGCGGCGGCTTCGACGTGATGATCGAGTGGTAGATCGGCTGGCGGCGCATCGTCATGCACTCCACGTGCAGCACCGGGAAGTCCTCCACCGGCGTGTAGAAGCCGGTGTGGTCGCCGAACGGGCCCTCGGGCAGCCGCTCGCCCGGCTCCAGATAGCCCTCAAGCACGATCTGCGCGTTGGCCGGCACCTGCAGCGGCACGGTCAGGCAGTCGACCATCTCGACCCGCTCGCCGCGCAGGAAACCGGCGAACAGGTATTCGTCGATGTCGGACGGCAGCGGCGCGCTGGCCGTGTAGGAGACCACCGGGTCGGCCCCGATCGCGATCGCCACCGGCAGCCGCTGCCCGAGCCGCTCCGCGACCGCATGATGCGCCGTGGAGTCCTTGTGGATCTGCCAGTGCATGCCCAGCGTGTTGTGACTGTGCTGCTGCAGCCGATAAAGCCCCAGGTTGCGCTTGCCGGTCTCCGGGTGCTTGGTGTGGGTCAGGCCGAAGTTGTGGTAGATCCCGCCGTCGTCCGGCCACACCTGCAGCCCCGGCAGCCGGTTGAGGTCGACCTGGTCGCCCTTGTAGACGACCTCCTGGCACGGCGCGGTCTTGACGTGCTTCGGCGGCAGCGACTTGAGCTGCATGAGCTTGCCGATGCCGTCGCGGATCCCGGCCCAGCCGACCGGGAGCTCGGGCCGCAGCAGCTCGCCGATCCGCGCCCCGACCTCGTCGAGCCGCTCGACGCCGAGCGCCATGGCGGTGCGCCGCTCGGTGCCGAACAGGTTGATGGCGACCGGCATGTCGCCGCGGGTCGGCCGCTCGAACAGCAGGGCCGGCCCACCGGCCCGGACGGTGCGGGTGACGACCTCGCTGATCTCCAGGTGCGGATCGACGGGCGCGGCCACCCGGTGCAACTCGCCCGCCTTCTGCAGGGCGGCCAGGAACTCGTTGAGGTCAGCATAGGGAAATCCGCGCGCCATGCCGTCATCCTCCCAACCGGGTACGACATTTCCCGCAGCGGCCTCCTCGTACGGCCACTCCCAGCCGGGGACCGGCCTGCACCATGGCAGAGTTGGTGCGTGGATGAGCGCAAGCCGTGGGTCGTCGGAGTGTCCGGCGCGTCGGGCACTCCCTACGCGGCGGCCGTGATCCGGGCGCTCTTCGACGCCGGCGAGGCCGTCGACCTCGTCGTTTCGCGCGCGGCACGGCTGACCGTCCTCGACGAGACGGGCGTTTCCTTCCGCGACGCGCACTGGAAGGACGACCTCGCGGCATGGCTCGGCCGCCCGCTGGACGGCGCGGACGCGGCCTACTGGCCGGCCGGCGACCTGGCCGCGGGCCCCAGCAGCGGATCCTACCCGGTCAAGGGCATGCTGATCGTGCCGGCGAGCACGGCGGCGTGCGCCGGCATCGCGATCGGACTGTCCAAGGACCTCCTTCAGCGCGCCGCTGAGGTGAACCTCAAGGAACGCCGCCCGGTCGTGGTCGTGCCACGCGAGACCCCGGTGACGCGCAGCCACCTGGAGCACCTCATCGCACTACACGACGCGGGTGCGGTGATCCTCCCCGCGAGCCCCGGCTTCTATGCCGCCGGCGCCGCGGCCACGGCCGCCCAACTGGTCGACTTCGTCGCCGGCAAGGTTCTCGACGCCGTCGGCGTATCGCACAGTCTCTTCACTCGTTGGTCGGGTGAGCTCGGCCATTCCCGTTCCCGTTAGAGGTGTCATCCAGGGCTTCGTCCCCTTCGAGCAATGCCCTCACCTCGGATTCCCGGAACCGCCGGTGTCCACCCGGGGTTCGGATGCTGCTGATCCGGCCTGCCGCGGCCCATCGCGTCACCGTCTTAGGATCGACGCGAAACAAGGCAGCGACCTCACCAGGCGTCAGCAGACGATCTCCCGTCTCCACGGCCCCTCCTTTACCCTGGGTGGCTCGCCCGATCCGCGCACCCCCATGCTGCGAAGCTGAAAGCGCGAGTCATCCTGGGATGTACGCCCATTACAGCACCGCTCACGTGCCGTGTCCGGGAAACGAGGAAAACGCACTTCTGGGTAATTAGCTGTGTTAAAAGGCCGGCCGTTAGGCTTGTCGCGATGGATGCGATCGACAGGCAGCTTATCGACCTTCTGCGGGACAACGCCCGGCTTCCGTATGCGGAGCTCGCCCGGCAGGTCGGCCTTTCCGCGCCGGCCGTGCACGAGCGCGTCGGCAAGCTCGAAGCCGCCGGGGTGATCCGGGGATACCGAGCCGAGGTGGAGCCCGAGACGCTGGGGCTTCCGCTCACCGCGGTGATCGGGATCGTCCAGGACAGCAGCGGCGACACCGACGCGGTGCTCGATGCCTTGCGTGCCCGCCACGAGATCGAATCCTGCTACTTCATGGCGGGCGAGGAATCGTTTCTGTGCAAGGCGAGGGTGAAAACGATAGGTGATCTGGAGCGGCTGATCGTCGATCTGAACCGCGTCAAGGGCGTGGCGCGCACCCGCACCACGATCGCGCTTTCCACGAAATGGGAGGGGCGGGCGCAGCCGGCGAGTTGAGCGCGTCATGCGAGCGTCGCCAGGCCCGGATACTCGGCCACATAGCCGTCGTCGGTCAGCTCGAGGTCGGCGGTGAAGTTCTCGGAGCGATACCGCACCCGCCGCGGGCCGAGCACCTCGTAGCTCTGCTCCATCGGCAGCACGGCGAGGCTCGGCAGCAGCACCCATGCGGCCTCGATCCGCACCACCGTGCCCGGAGCCGCCCGGTGCAGGCCGAGCCGGCGCACCGGCAGCGTGTCGGTCAGCGGCGAGTTGTGGAGGTCCACGTCCAGCACCGCGTGCAGCCGGTCGGGCTCCTCGATGCCCGCGAACGGCGCGTTGGGCAGCACTCGCTCGAGGTTGCCCTGCTCGCTGGTGGTCACCCGCCAGCGGCCGGCCGCCCGTTCCATGCGTAGCGTGCGCCGCCAGCCTCCGCCCTCGACGGCCAGCTCCAGGCGGGTGCTGACCCAGGCGTCGTCGGTGTGCAGCTCGTATCGGCAGGAATACAGTGTGTTGTCCGAGGCGAACGCGATACCCTTCGCGCGCAGGCCTCGCCTGTCGTCCAGGGTGACGAACTCGCCGCCGGTGGTGTCGGTGCGTTGCCAGGCGAACGCTCGCGGTAGCACGGTCATCCCCGGACCGTATCCGACCGCATGCGTTTTGCGCTGTTCCTAGAAACTCATCCCTGGCTATTTGTTCCTCGGCCGCTCCGGGGCGGCCGGCGGTCGTTCTGCCGGCGGCGACCCGGTGCGGGGGCGGGGCCGTGGTGCTGCACGACGCGCACCGGCACCCCGCTGGGCTGACGGGCGCCGGTGACCTCGGCCAGCGCCGGGTCGCCCGCGCGGACGCGCAGCTCGTTGGGGGTCACGCCGGCCTTGGCCAGCAGCGCCGAGGCCCGGCGCCGCTGCCGGGGCAGCACCAGCGTCACGACCGTGCCCGCCGCGCCGGCCCGTGCGGTGCGCCCGGCCCGGTGCAGGTAGTCCTTCTGGTCACGGGGCAGATCGACGTGTACGACCAGGGACACATCGTCGATGTGGATGCCGCGGGCGGCCACGTCGGTCGCGACGAGCACGTCGACGCTGCCCTCGCGGAACTCGGCCAGCGTGCGGGTGCGCACCCGCTGCGACTTGCCGCCGTGCAACGCGCCGGCCCGCACGCCCACCCGGGCGAACTGCTCCACGAGCTCGTCGACGGCGGCCTGGGTCTTCACGAACAGGATCGTCCGGCCCTTGCGCGCCGCGATCGACGCCGCGATCGCCACCTTGTCGTTGGGGGGCACCAGCAGTACGTGATGATCCATGGAGCCCACGGACGCCACCGGCGGCTCGATTGAGTGCGTGACCGGGTCGACCAGGAACCGCGCGACCAGCGCGTCGACGTCCTTGTCCAGCGTCGCGGAGAACAGCAGCCGCTGCCCCGTCGCCGGCGTCTGCGCCAAGATCTCGGTGACCTCGGGCAGGAAGCCCATGTCGGCCATCTGGTCGGCCTCGTCGAGCACGGTGATCTCCACCGCGTCGAGCCGGCAGGCGCCGCGCTTGATCAGGTCGCCGAGCCGCCCCGGGGTGGCCACGAGCACGTCCACGCCGCGCTCCAGCGACCAGATCTGCCGGTCATACGGCACGCCGCCGACCGCGGTCTTGCAATACAGCCCCAGGGTTTTGGCCAGCGGGGTCAGCGCGTCGTTGACCTGCATCGCCAGCTCGCGCGTCGGCACCAGCACGAGCGCCTTCGGCGCGTGCGGCCGGGAACGGCCCGAGGCGGCCAGGCGGGCGATCATGGGCAGGCCGAAGGCGAGCGTCTTGCCCGAGCCGGTGCGGCCACGGCCGAGCACGTCGCGGCCCGCGAGCACGTCGGGGATGGCCGCGGACTGGATGGGGAAGGGCTCGGTGATGCCCTGGGCATCGAGCGCCCGCACCAGCTTGTGGGGCAGGCCGAGCCCTGCGAAACCGGGTCCGGTGTGGCCCGCCGGGGCGTCGGCCGTGTCGAAGATCGAGGGGAACGAGCTGGGGTCAGCGAGCAGCAAGGAGCTGGGACCTTCCGATTGGAGAACGGCTAAGGCTATCCGATCCCTGTCGTCGAGTCCCAGCCGCCGTGCTGCGGCTCACTTCCGTGGTACTCCACCGAACACGCTGTCCATGTAGTCCCGCGCGAGGGTGACGCTGAGGTACCCGCCGAGGAGCAGCACCACCACGATCACCGCGATGATGATGATCACTCGTCGATTGCCGGACCGCGACGGCGCTTCCTCGTCGTCGTCCGACTCCGTAGTGCCTTGACTCAGGATGTGCCCGGTCAGCGAGCCGGTGTTCTCCAGGGGACTGCCCCCGCCGTCGGCCGAGAGGGGCGACGGCGAGGCGTCACCCGTCCCGCTGTACACAGTGCCGGCGGAGGCCCGCTGGTTCCGGGCCCACGTTCCGTAGCTTTCGGCCGCTGGGGCCTTCTCTAAAGCGGGCTCCTCGTCGGGCGGGGGGATCGCAGGGGGCTGCCGGTGCTCCGGCGCGGGCTGCGCGGGCGCCCCGGTGGAGGGGTAGTCGCCGCCCGGCGCGCGGTTGGCCGGCGGCGGGAAGTCCCCACGCCCGGGCCATTGATGTTGTACCCCATGATCGTCGTTCTCCGTTCCAGGCGCACCGGGGCCCGTACCCGGCATCGGGGGTGGAGCCCACGCCGGCGGCGCGCTCTGCGGCGAGGGCGGTGTGGAAGTGGGCGGTTGTCCCCAACCCTGCTGCGCCGGCGGACTGGACGTCGCCGGCTGGCCCCAGCCCTGCGCGGGCGGGGTCGAGGTCGGAGGCGGGGTCCAGCCCTGCTGCGCGGGCGGCGGGGTCCAGCCCGGCTGCTGTCCGGGCTGTCCCGACGGGTTCCAGCCCGGCTGGGCCGGCGGTACCGAGGCGGGCGGCGGCGTCCAGCCCTGCTGGGGCGGCGGGTTGCCGGCGGGCTGCCAGCCCTGCGCCGGGGGCGCCGACGCGGGCGGGCTCCACCCTGGCTGTCCCCATGCCTGCTGCGCGGGTGGGCTTGATGCCGGCGGCTGTCCCCATGCCTGCTGCGCGGGTGGGCTCGACGCCGGTGGCTGACCCCACGCTTGCTGCGCGGGTGGGCTCGACGCCGGTGGCTGTCCCCATGCTTGCTGCGCGG